>JBBUAV010000001.1:0-6187 GCA_038058585.1 Patescibacteria group bacterium
CCTTAGGCACTCCAGAAGTTCCTTGCGTTCTTGTTCCGGCATGAAAACGAACTTTTTTTTCTTTCTAAGCCAGTTGTCATTATTTAAGATCACCACAAGCTCATCGCCCATGGACCGTGCCGCCTCGAACATTCTCACGTGGCCTACGTGCACCGGGTCGAAGCCGCCGCTCACCGCAATGATTATTTTTTTGCTTTTATTTTTTGATTTCGCTCCCATGGCCTCAAAAGTAAAAAAGTGCTAAATTTGAAAGTGTCATTCGGCGCTATCCGTATCGTGAATAAATAAAACATCAGATGTGGCGAAAAATCAAGGAGTTGTTTTTTCGTAATCGTACCACGCGCCAAACCGTCGCTAAAAACGCTTTTTGGCTTACGGTATCTAACGTCGGTGGACGATTGCTTCGGGCGGTAATCATCATCTATGCTGCCCGCATTCTGGGAGCTTCCGAGTGGGGTATTTTTTCCTACGCAATTTCACTTGTAGCTTTTCTCACCATTTTTACGGATGCCGGAATCAGCCCTATCCTTGTCCGCGAGACAGCCAAACTGCGCGAGAAAACAGAAGAACAATCTTTTCTTCTCTCCTCGTCTTTCATCTTAAAATCCGCGTTTCTGACTCTCGGCATCCTGATTATTCTTCTTGTAGTACCGCATTTCAACATTGAAGATAGTGTAAAAGCGATCCTTCCCCTTGCCGTCGCCATACTCATTTTCGATAATTTCAGGGAGTTCGGATTTTCTCTTATACGCGCGAGAGAGAAAATGGAGCTTGAAGCAGGTCTGTTTCTTCTGACCAATATGGCCGTAGTTGTCTTTGGGTTCCTCTTTCTTTACTACTCGAAAACTGTTTCGGCGTTCACTTACGCTTATGCGCTGGGAACCGGAGTGGGGATGGTTGTGACTTCCTTTGTGTTGAGGAGATATCTATCCGGAATTTTGAGCAAATTCCGCTGGAGCACCGTAAAATACATAATGTCTTCCGGATGGCCTTTTGCCATTTCGGCGGTCCTTGCCGTACTCTTAGTCGACACAGATGTTCTGTTGCTCGGCTGGCTTCGCTCTACGGAAGAAGTCGGACTCTATTCTGCGGCAATTCGGATTGTCCAGATTTTATACCTCTTGCCGTCTATCTTAAGCACAAGTCTGCTTCCCGCCTTCGCCCGCCTTGCCGGAAAGGATAACGAAAAATTACGCCTGGGACTCGAACAGGTGCTTGGACTGGTTTATCTTATCGCGATACCTATGGCAATAGGAGGAATTGTTTTAGCAAAGGAAATCATCGACCTGGTCTTCGGTTCCGGATATGCCGCGGCTGTGCTGCCTTTTCGGATCTTGATATTGACGATACTAATCAGTTTCCCTGCCGTTATTCTAAGCAGCGTCATTTTCACTTACGACAAGCAGAGACAAATCATAAAATATGCCGCCATCGGTGGATTATCCAACGTAATTCTCGACCTGATTTTTATCCCCAAGTTCGGAATGGCTGGTTCGGCAGTCGTAACCTTGGTGGCGCAGCTTCTTGCCAATATCTACCTCTGGAGAGTCGCCAAGACGCTTGTACCATTCCAGGTGCTTCCACACCTCCAAAAAGCCATCGGTGCCTCGGCAATACTCGCAATATTCGTCTTAGTTCTCAAGGTAGCTTCTATGCCGGTCCTCGTGACAATTGGAGTATCCATTCCTGTTTACTTCTCCACCCTCCATTTCTTGCGCGAACCGATCTTGAATGAAGTGAAGCTTATACTGCGCCTAGTTAAAGATACCCAGCCAACTTCATCATAAATACTTATCTATTCTATTCGGTTTATCCCACAACCTTCCGCTTCAGTTGAGCCAAAGAATAATGGATCGTTTTTCTCATGAACTCCGGCAGGAAAGAATAAAGATATTGGATCCAATTAAAAAAGAGTGCCGGAATGTAGTGTGGGTATTCCCCTTTATGTCTCCGCGTGATCATCAAAGACGACTTAAGGTGCGGCCGTATTTTAGCCATCGAAGTGTTCGTGCCCGTCATCGTGTAATATGAGAAATATTCCGGGAAATTACAAAGCTTTCCCCTTAATCCCATCTTGAGCCAAAAATCCCTGTCGCCTGAATAGCGGCTTGACTCGTCGTACCAGCCGACCGCCTCACCGTCAGCGCGCCTGAAAAGAGTGGTGCTATTCGCCATCGGATTCGAGAAAAGCATTCGACTTCTTATTGCCTCGTCCGTCTGCGGCTTGAAATATCGATAAAGCTCCTTACCATCTTTGTCCACCACTATCACGCCTCCCCCGCAACCAACGTAATTGCGGTTTTTGCCTAAAAAATCGATTTGTTTTTGAAGCTTGTCTTTGTCGCACCAGGGGTCGTCGTCGTCTATCATGGCCACGTATTCTCCCCTCGCAACGCGCAATCCCTTATTGTAGTTTTTGGAAATTCCTTCGTTAACGTCGCTCTTTAGATAAATAATCCTCGGTTCTTTCTCCTGCCATTCCTTCACAACCTCCGGCGTATTATCTGTCGAGCCGTCATCGGCGACAATAAGCTCCCAGTCTTTGAAGGATTGGCTGCGAACACTTTCGATCGCACTACCGATAAGATGCGCACGATTCCAGGTTGCTATTAGAATACTGACTCTTGGGTTAGTCATCACTTAAAAATAGCAGGAAAAAATCTATTTGACAAAAGATAAATAACGTTTATAATATCTGCAGTTTCATCGACATCACTAATCAACATCAAAACGGAAGGAGAAAAAACTTGGACTACGCGTCATTTACCGAAAGGTTGCGACTCCTTTTCTCGGAGCTTCTGCCGCTCTATATCGGCAGAGCTCATGAGAAATCCGGCACAAAGATAACTCTCAAGGGCGACAACACGCCCCAGATCGACCTCGACAACCATACCCTCGACCGGTTGCGGTCTCTCGTTTCCTCAGATTTCCCTGACGACTTTACCATCAGTGAAGAAGACAAGAGGGATCCCGACGAGATATCGGCAATCCTCAAAAGACCAGATCAGGAACAGTGGACGATCGACGGCCTCGACGGGACATGGCACCTCATCCGTGGTACCAATTCCTACGGCGCCATGATCTCAAGGAGACTGGGAGACAGAATCCTCTACGCAAGTATTTTCAGACCGGTCGATATGGCTCTGCGGGGAAATGGCTTCTTCTACGCCGAGCACGGCAAAGGGGCGTGGGAATGGTGCAGCGACTGCAGCCTTTATCACCCCCTCCACGCCGCCCCTTATGGGACACTTGAGAGAATCACGGTTTTACTCGAAGGATCTTCCAAAAGATTCTTTAAACCACCGGTCTCTTACCTCGGCGGGAAAGTGACCACGAGGCCGAGTCTCTCAAGTTGTGTTGCCGAACCACTGTGGCCCGCGGCGACGCAACGGCAGTTGTTACTACCGGTCACAAACCGTGGGACGCCTGGCCAATTATAGCTTTTGTCAGAGAGTCCGGCGGTATTGTAACCAATCACCAGGGCAGACTATATTCCCTCGAGAGTTGCGGCGAAATTGTCGCCGCCGCCAACGAGAAAGACCATGCCCACCTGATCGAACTTCTGAATCCAGCCCAGGAGTAGGAAATGGACAAAACCAACCTGTACCACCCAACGATGATTTTCGTCGGCGGCTGGCCATTCTCAGGAAAGACATCTCTTGCCGAGCGGCTCCGCGACGAACTCAAAATCCATCACGTGGACATAGACGAGATACGGTGGCTTGCCATCGGGAAACCCCATCCGCATCCCAACGAATCCCCCGAACTCATGAAACGCGATGTGCAGGAGATGGGCGGCGCCTATCGATTCCTTTTCACAATAATCGATTGGCATCTCGAAATGGGGAGGTCTATCCTCGCTACGGCAACGCTGTCATCGAAACCGCACGGCCAGGACAAACTCCGGGTTGTCTACGAAAAATATCCCAATGCACGCATCCGTATAATCCAGTGTGTACCGCAAGGCGACACTAAGGAAACGGTGCGGGGCCTAATGACTAACCGTGATTTCGGCGCGGGCGGCTACAAGGGCGCAGTAAACTCCCCCGAACGCTACTTCAAGGTGAAGGGACGCTACAACCCAATTGAGTTGCCACACGTCAAAATCCCAACCTGGGGCTCCAGCAACAGTATCGATGACGAAGTCAGACAGGCTCTCGACTATATCCTTTCGTAACGGAGTTCCGCAATCCGGAATTCCAAAAGGGTAACCGCACGGTTACCCTTTATTCTTTTATTCTATTCCCGTAGAGTTCTTTACCCGATTTATACTTCTCCGGAGTGCCAATATCCACCACCGGATCGCTTACAGTAATCCCGTAGAATCCGGCGTTATTCTTAATCAAAAGCGGCAGAACTTCTGTCTCCAGTCTTACTGGCTTGCCGGCGGGGATATAATCCAAAATTTTTTTCGAGACAACATAAAGACCGGAGTTTGAGAAATATCTGTCGCCGCAATCCGTTATATTGTGAGGCCGAAAAATCCAATTCATCACCTTGTTATTCTCCAAATTAATCTCCGCCATGTCCGCGCTCTGCGGAGAAATACTTTTCTTGAGAATCATCGTAAGCATAGCTTTGTTTTTCAGGTGCAAGTTGATAGCCGGGGAAAAATCCACGAAGTGGAGCATGTCTCCGTAATTGACTATAAAATCGTCGTCTAGCAGATCTTCCGCTTTTTTGAACGCTCCAGCTGTCTCAAGTAGGCAATCGCTTTCATCGCTATAGGTTATATTAACCCCAAATTTTCCGCCGTCACCGAAATAATCAACTATCTTCTTCGGCAGGTAGTGAAGATTTATTATAAATCTATCTACCCCCTGGTTCCTTAAAAAACTAATCGTGTGCTCAAGAAGCGGTTTCCCTTCCGCAATCGGAATCATCGCTTTCGGCATGTCATTTGTAAGCGGCCGGAGGCGCGTGCCGCGACCCGCCGCCAAAATAAACGCTTGTTTTACCCTACTTTGCTTTTGCATATTTCTTTATTATCCCAACCGCCTCCGGTAAATTTTTGACTACGAAATCGGGTTTAACCTCATATCTCCCGTCTTTGCCGCCATAACCAGTCTTCACTAGTATCGTTTTAAGCCCGGAACGCTTGCCGGTCAAGATATCCCAAGTGTGGTCGCCAACGATAAAACTTTTCCTGAGATTAATGCCGAATTTTCGGACAGCTTTCTTAATCATCCCAACATTGGGTTTCCGGCAGCGGCACCTCACGCGGTATTTCTTCAGGTCAGCCCTGGGATGATGTGGACAGTAGTAAATAGCATCGAGCTTGGCTCCCCTCTGCTTTAACCTATCGATTAAGACAGCGTGAACTCTATCTATTTCTCTTTCCTTTACCCAGCCGCGCGCCACTACCGCTTGGTTTGTAACAACAACAACAAGAAAACCCAGTTTGTTTAAATCTCTTATCGCCCGAGCTACTCCCGGCAGAATCCTCAACTGTCTGACACTCCTTAAAAGATTGACTTCTTTGTTTATTGTTCCATCCCTATCCAAAAAGACTGCCCGCATTTCATTTTTGATTATCAGTTAAGTGGTCAAAATAATTTTTGAAATACTCGGTCATTAAGTGGAGTATTGTTCCGTGGACGCTTTCCACCGTTCCATATTCTCCTTTTCCGGTCTTTACTAATATTTTTGCGTCCGCAAGTTCATTCAGCTTCCCGCCATCAAAACCAGACAGACCTATAACCGGCACATTCCTGCTCTTCGCAAGCTCCACGGCTTTTATTACATTCGGAGAATTCCCGGAACTCGATATCGCTATTACCACATCGGAGTCCTGAAGATAATTTTTAAGTGGTCCGGCAAAAACCATATCGAAACCGACGTCATTTGCCCAGGCAGTGAGTTCTTCCTCCGTCGTCGGTATTCTTATCGCCTGAAAACGGCGGATGGGTTTTTCAAGTTGATGACTAAAAACCGTCTTGTTGAAATCACTTACCCAATGGGTAGCGAGTGCCAGCGAACCGCCGTTTCCGAAAGCATAAATTTTGCCATCCCGTTCGTAAACCGCACGCAGGATACTCAAAGCTCTCGATATTTCTTCGTAGGGGAGATTCCTTAGGGCACCCTCAATCTTAGATGAAAAATTTTTAATATATTCTTCCATTAAATATTTTTAGGCAACATTCGCGTGCAGCTCGTCGCCATTAAACACAATCTCGGCACCGGAGTG
>JBBUAV010000002.1:0-6585 GCA_038058585.1 Patescibacteria group bacterium
CAAGACTTGCGGTAAGATAAATAAAACTACCGATGGACTCTTTATAAACTTAGTGCTCATTTTAAAATGTATTTTAACGGCTATACGACTTTTATTGCTCTAAGAATAAGGAACAAAATGTAGACTTTCGAGGATACTACCCCATATGGGGAAAATGGTCAAGGCCGTCAAACCACCCCCCGCTCGCCATGGAGAATGTCCATTGGTATAATATCTATGGCCGAAAAACATAATTCAAAAAAATGAACATAATAAATTCAGCAAGAGAAAATAATTTCTTCCGTCAGGAACTTATGACCGGCGAGCACAGCCAAGTGGTCGTGATGAGCATACCTCCGGGCGGGGAAATCGGAGAAGAAATCCACCACGTTGATCAAGTCTTGGTCTTCGTGGACGGAGAAGGAGAAGCAACGCTGAACGGTCAAAAAAGCAAAGTGTCCGCCGGAGACTTAACGTTCGTTCCCGCCGGAACGAAACACAATTTTATAAACACCGGCAATAAAGACCTTAAACTTTATACGATCTATTCCCCACCGGAGCATAAACCGGGAACGATCCATAAAACCAAGTCCGAGGCCGACGAAGCAGAACACTGATGGATTCCTGGATATTTTTTGCGATACTTTCCGCCGTATTCGCGGCGCTTGTCGCCATATTCGGCAAGATAGGAATAAGCGGGATTGACTCCACGCTCGCCACAACCGTGAGGGCGGTGATTATGGCCGCCTTTCTCGTTGCCGCATCGCTCGCTTTGGGCAAAGCAAAATTGCTTTCCTCCATAAACGACAAGGCGCTTGCTTTCATCGCTCTTTCCGGCATCGCCGGGGCGATGTCCTGGCTATTTTACTTTTTCGCCCTCAAAAAAGGCCCGGCCTCGGGCGTGGCCGCCCTCGACCGGCTGAGCGTGGTATTCGTACTCATATTCGCCGTGCTCGCCCTCGGAGAAAGTCTCACCTGGAAATCGGGCATCGGAGCGGTACTGATCGCGGCCGGAGCCATACTTATGAGCCTTAGATAATATGCTAAAATTAAGGCAATTATGACCAAATGGACGAAAATATCCCTTTTTTTACTTAGAATCACCCTGGGATGGCTCATGTTTTATGCCGGAATAACCAAAATAATGAACCCGAACTGGTCCGCGGCCGGATACCTCAAAACAGCCAAAACTTTCCCCTCTTTCTACGCTTGGCTTTCGGGGCCAAACATGCTTCCGATCATAAACTTCGTAAACGAATGGGGTCTTACGCTTCTTGGTGTCTCCCTTATTCTGGGGATTTTCATTAGATTAAGCTCGGTTCTCGGGGCGCTCCTAATGATCCTCTACTATCTTCCCGCACTGGACTTTCCCTACCTCGACCACTCCTTTATAGTTGACGACCATATAATCTACGCTTTGGTCCTCATCCTTCTCGCGACCCTCCGCGCTGGCCGCACTTGGGGACTGGACAATTGGTGTCTGAACCTGCCGATATGCTCCAGATTCCCGCGGCTCCGTAACTGGATAGGATAGGGATGATGAGATCCCTTATAGTAAGAAATTTTTTCTTTGGTGTGGAAGATAGTCTTGTTTCCACTGTGGGCCTCCTTTCGGGCATCGCTGCGGCGTCGGTGCCGCGGGCAACGATAATTTTAACCGGCTTCATCCTCGTCTTAGTGGAGGCTTTTTCCATGGCTGTCGGCAGTTTTCTCTCCGAGCGATCTACTGAGGAATACGTGGAGAAAGAAGAGGCTCCGCTTAAAATACCTCTTGCGGGAAGCGTCGTAATGTTCTTCTCTTACGTTATATCGGGATTTATTCCCCTGTCTCCGTATATATTCACGGAAACGACCTTCGCGATAAAACTGTCCATAATTCTTACCCTGTTGTCTCTGTTCTTCCTGGGAATATTGGGCGGCGAGATATCCAGGACAAAAACAGGGATAATAAAAAGAGGCTTCCGAATGCTCATCCTCGGAGGATCGGCGGTGGCCATCGGGGTCGCAATGGGAAGACTAATGAGGTAATATAAAAACGTTAAGGTCGATTTAAGTCATTTAAATTCATGATGGGTTACTCACAGTATTCTCTTATGGGAATTGGTTGGCTTTTCTCCATACTCTGGTGGGTCCTCGCCATCGTGGGAGCGTTCGCTCTCATAAAATGGATGGCAGGATATCCGAATAAAAAGGAAGGAGAAAGAAGATCTCCTCTTGACATACTGAAGGAACGATACGCCAAAGGAGATATAACTAAGAAGGAATTCGAAGAGAAGAAAAAGGACTTAGGATAGATAAGGATTGTATATTCCTTACTATAAACCTGTCCTAAGTATTGGGTTTGTTTAATTTTTATTATTTCTTCGGAGTAGTTAGTTTTTTGGGTGCTCGCGGTTCTTCTTCTATAATTTTCATTTCTTCATCAACTCTAACACTACCTCCAAGGGTATTGATTTGATTAATCTTCGGTAAAACCCTGCTTTCAAAAGAGCCAACGGCATCATTAAATCTCTTTGTTGCCTGAGAAATGTTTTGACCTATGCCACCCATATGACTAAAGAATAGCTTTAATCTGTCTCCTAATTCTGTAACTTCCTCGCTAAGTTTTGCAGCATTTATGGTCGACTTGTACTGCTTCCATGCATGAACAATTAAAAATATCAACGGCATTATTGTATATGGACTAGCTAAAACTACTTTTCTTTCCTGAGCTTCTCGATATAAATCCGTGTCTTGCTCAAAAGCCGCTCTTATGGCAGCTTCCCCGGGTATAAACATAATTGCATAAGGAATTCTTGGGTCGAGATATTTTTGATATTCTTTGCCAGATAAATCCTTTATCCTTTTCCTTAGGCTAGTCACAAAGCTTTCGATATGCTCCGTTTTTCTTTCCGGCTCTTCAACTGCCTTATTAAATTCAGCTAAACTTGCTTTCGAATCTACGGCGAGACGAAATTCACCAGGCAAATTAATAATAATATCCGGCCTTAAAAAAGATTCTTCCCCTGAGACGGTTTCCTGAACGAAGAAATTGACACCTTCGGTCAGTCCAGATTCTTCTAGTAAACTCTTTAAAACTCCCTCTCCCCAGTTTCCTATAGTAGAACCACTAGAGGAAAGGGCTGTTTTAATCGTAACGGCAGCCTTATTCACTTCTATGCCAGCATCTAAAACATGCTTAACGTTTTGAGTAAGAATGCCGACTTGTTCACTGCGGTCTTTTTCTAGTTGACTTACCTTTTCCTCAACTTCTTTCACTGACTTATTAACCGATTCAACTAATTTTTTAACATTTTCTTCTGTACCGCCGAACTTGGTGCCAGCTAGTCGAAGAAAATTTTCAGAATTTTGGCTAAAGATATCAGCCGTCATAGCTTTGAATTTATTTTCCAATTCCTCTAAGCTCTTTTTACGGTACTCAAGTTCTTTGGTTTTTATAAACCAAGCTACCGCAAAACCAACAATCAGTCCTAGGAGAAAAACTATAATTAATTCTAAATAAGACATAATTGTGCGAATACGCTTTAATTATAATGCAGTCTTAGTAAATTAAGAAAATTTTAGACACAATAGTCAGATAAACTATAACTGGACACCACACCGAAAGGATATTACCTACTTTTTTCTGCCTTTCCTTAAGAAAGTCGGGGTGTCCCAAACACTTTCGTCTTCGTCTTTTGTTTCCGCTTTCTTTGTTCCCGCCCTCTCCGGGTGATTGCTTTTTGGATTATCCTCAAAACCGATATTTTTAGCCGGAGCCATTTCTTCCGAAGACGCGGTTCCGACGGGACGGGAGAGCAGCGCAAGTTCCCCGCCGCTGAAAACGCCTTTTCTCTTATCCCCCAGATAGCTTCCGAAAAGAGAACCGGAGCGCCCGCTGTCAAAACCCGTTGCGATAAGTGTTATTTTGATCTGGTTCGGCCTCAGGCCTCTGTTATGATAGGCCCCGAATATTATCCGCGCGGCCGGATCCGCTGACTGGGCGACGATTTTCGCGGCTTCGTTTATTTCGTTCATCTTGAGGTCCCTGCCGCCCGAGACGCCAAGAAGGATCGCCTTGGCTCCTTCCGCGCTTACGTCAAGCAGCGGCGAATTTAGGGCAGTCTTCACGGCGCTCACGGCCCTATCCGCGCCGGAAGCGATCCCAATGCCTATGATGGCCGGGCCGGCATCCCCGATAATGCTCTTCACGTCGGCAAAATCCAGATTGATCAGTCCTGGCGAAGCTATCAGCTCCACTATTCCAAGAAGGGCGCTCTTCAAAACGTCATCTATCGCCTCGAATGCCTTACTGACTGATGTATCCTTGCTGATTACCGTGAAAATCCTGTCGTTCGGTATAGCTATTATGGCATCAACTTTGTCTTTCAGTTTGGCCAGTCCTTCCCTTGCGATATTCTCTCTCTGGGCTCCCTCGAAACTAAAGGGCTTGGTCACGACAGCTATCGTAAGAGCTCCTGATTGCTTGGCGACCTCCGCCACAACCGGCGCCCCTCCGGAACCGGTTCCTCCTCCCATTCCTGCTGCCACAAAAATGAGGTCCGCTCCGCTCAAAGACTCCGCTATCTCCGACCTGTTCTCCTCGGCTGCCTGCCTGCCCAGGTCCGGATTCATGCCAGTGCCCAAACCCTTGGTCAGATTTTTTCCTATGTATATCCTCCGTTGAACCCTGCACTGGTCAAGGTCTTGATGATCGGTATTTATGGCTATGAACTCAATCCCCTTTATGAAATTGCGGCTCATTCTTGAGACCGCGTTGCCTCCTCCGCCGCCGATGCCCACAACTTTAATATTAGCTATGGGACTACGCATCCTGCTCCCCTTGTCGGCATTACTCTTCCTACTTTTACGATTTTTCTTCCTTCTGCTCATTGTACTGGTCTTTTAAATAAATCTACGGTATTAGCCGCAAAAATCAAATTACGGCAGAAAATACTTAACCGCTTTCCTGATACTGAACCCGGAAAACGATCCGCGCTTCTGCCATTCTTCCTCGTCCGTCCCGTGAAGAACGAGACCGAAAGCAACCGCGTACTCGGGGTCCTCCAAAAATTCCGAAAAGTCGCTTCCTTGCGATTCCCACTCGCCGTTCAGCGTCAACCCTATCTGGCTTGCCAATTTTAGTTCGCGTTTCACTAGTTCCGTAAGTCCGGGCATCTTGGCACCTCCGCCCACGAGAATTGCTCCCCCGGGCAGCTGCCCGCCCTTCCCGAGAGTTTTTAATTCCCCGTTAACCAGCTCCAGTATTTCCGAGAGCCTGGATTCTATGATCTCCGCCACAAAACGCCGCGAAACGCCGCCCTTCGCCTGAGGATAAAATTTTTTGAGGTCGACCGATTCTTTCTGCCCCACTTCTTTGGATAGGGCGTATCCGTAGCTTAATTTCAAATCTTCCGCGGCATCAACCGGAATTTTAAGTCCGACAGCCAAGTCGTTGGATATATTGCCGGCTCCGACCGGAAACTTTACCGCATTGATAAGTTTTCCCTCTTCGTATACTCCGACTCCGGTAGTTCCAAAACCTATATCTATTAGCACTGCTCCCAACTCCTTCTGATTCTTGCTCAACGAGGAGCGGCTGGAAACTATCGGCCCGAAGATCAATCCGCTCACGCTGCCTCCGCCGAGTTCGACCGCGCGAACTAAACTTTTTATGTGCGGAGAGAAGGCATCCACGACCAAACTGTTGACCTCAAGCCGGCTGCCGGACAAACCCAACGGGTCGAAAATATCTCCCACTCCGTCAACCACGAATTCGCGCGTTATGTTGTGGATAATCGTTCTGTTTGGAGCAAGGTTCACCGCCTGGCTGGCCTTTATAACCTTGTCTATGTCGTCCTGATAGATTTCGGTGTCGGCGCGCGACACAGCCACAATTCCCCTGGAACTCTGGGCTTTAACCTGATGCGTGCCTATGCTCAAATATATATTTTTTACGGCCGCCTTGGCTATCCCTTTTACGCCACCAAGGGCGCGGCCTATGGCCTGCGAGGCTTCGGCAAGGTCGATTACGGCTCCTTTTTTAACGCCGGACGACGGTTCTTTAAAAACGGCCCTTAAAGCTGGACGGCCATTCCTGTTTTCCGCCACCACCACTTTCACGGAAGAAGTGCCGACGTCCAAACCGGTTATGTAATTAGAAGACATTTTTAGGGAAAATCGGGAATGTTTTTTCGATCCTTTTCTCGATATTTTTCATTTTTAGGGTATCATTTTTCCCATCGTGTGTATAGCCTGCAAGGTGCAATATGCCGTGAACAAGAAGGCGGCTGAGCTCCGCCGGATCACGGGTCAAACCGGAATTCAGATAAACTTCACCCAATTGCTTCTTCTTGCTCTGGGGATGAGGAAAATCAGGCGGCTCCACGAAAGCCAGAACATCCACTGGCGCTTTTCTTTCTGCGGGCAAAAACGACTTCTTGAGCGCCTTCATCCTGCGCCCGTCAAGAAAAACAACCTCCACGACGGCATTTTTAACACCGAGGAAATCAAGCGTTCTCCGCATAATTACGTCCGACAGTATTTTCCGGTCTTTATTCCGATGCGCCTGCCGCAAACTCATGTGGTCAGCCGCCCAGCTTCTTTCTAACTAGTCCGCTGATGGTG
>JBBUAV010000003.1:0-4325 GCA_038058585.1 Patescibacteria group bacterium
TTTCGGCGACGCCGGGAAAAAGTTCCCGGAATTTAACCAAGCCCAATTGCTGGGGGTTCGCCGCGGTCAATTTATACTTTTCCTTCGGCAGATCGCTGTTTCCGATATAAAAAACGTCCGGGCCATAACCCGAGGCTATGGCCTCAAGAAACCGGCTCCCGTATTCGTCCGGTGGGATGTATGTATATTCAATAATCGTCTCCGGGTGAAGAGCCCTGTAACCCTGAGAAAGCGTCTCGAATACTTGCCTACTTTCCGGTCCCCAGACGGCAAGCTTGCCCTGCTCAACGGAGCCGACCTGTTCGCGGCGATTCATGGCCACAAGAAAGATGAAGCCGATGACAAAAAAAACGGCGACGGATATTATTACAATTTGATTCCGGGACAGTTTCATGTCGTTTTGCGTATCTATATTGGCCTCAAAGAAACCACAGAACCGCCGCTAATCCAGAAAGTCGGTGAAATCAGATAATCACCACTCCGGCCAAGCGGTCACCCGGCTTCAGATTCATAATGCGCACTCCCTGGGCAGACCGGCTTGTCTTTCTCACTCCTCCCAAATCCGTTCTTATCATCTGCCCTTTGGCCGAAAGGGCGAATATTTCTTTCTCCTCTCGTACAACTCGAGCCGCAACGAGAGGTCCGGTTTTCTCCGTAATTTTCGCCGTAAGTATTCCCGACCCGCCGCGCCGCTGAGTTTTATACTCGCCGAGCGGAGTCTGTTTCGCAAAACCGCGGCTCATCACGGAAAGGAAGAGGCCTGCTTCTTTTGATTTGGCGGTTTCTTTGTTAATTATATCAAAGCCAGCGAGCTCGTCGTCTTTCTTTATCCTGATTGCCCGGACTCCGGCTGCGGTTCTTCCCATCGGCCTTATCTGCCGCTCTTCGAATCTTATCGCCTGTCCAAGTTTCGTGGCCAAGATGACCTCGTCGCCGCCTCCGGAGAAACCAACCCACCTCAGGAGGTCGCCGCCTTTAAGGGCAATAGCTATTATGCCGTTCCGCCTGATATTCTTGAAATCTCCGAGTGTCGTTTTTTTGACCAGGCCTTTTTTCGTCGCCATTATGAGAAACTTGTTTTTCTCTTCTCCTTCCTTGTCCGAATAGGAAATTATCGCGCTTATATTCTCCTCCGCCGGAATTTCCAGAAAGTTATGGATGGCCTTACCCTTCGAAGTGCGGCTCGATACCGGTATTTCGTAGGCCTTGGTCTGGAAAACCCGCCCCCGGTCAGTGAAGAAAAGGAGGTTGTCGTGCGTCTCTGCGCTCAGGAAATGGGATAGGAAATCTTCTTCCGCCACCTCCGAACCTATAAGGCCCTTTCCTCCTCTTCTCTGGGAACGGAAAGTTGTCGGTGGCAGGCGCTTGATATACCCGCCGGCCGAGAGCGTTATTATCGCATCCTCGTTCGGAATAAGGTCTTCGTTCTTAAACGTCCCGAGCGGCGCGGGTACGACTTTGGTCCGCCTTTCGTCTCCATATTTTTCTTTGAATTCCAGAACTTCGTCCTTAACGATCTTCAGGATCTTCGCCGGACTTTTAAGGATCAGGGTGAGATCCTTAATGAGGGCGAGTTTTTCCTTAAGCTCCGCTTCGATTTTGCTCCATTCGAGAGCCGCCAGGGTCTGTAGCTTCATCTCGAGGATGGCGGTGGCTTGGGGTTCGGAAAACTTGAATATTTTAATCAGGTTCTTGTGGGCATCTTCGCGGTCCTTAGATTTCTTTATGGTGGAAATAACCCTGTCTATGTCGCCTAGGGCCTTGCTGAGACCGGTTAGAATGTGGGCCCGCTCTTCCGCTTTTTTCAGGTCAAATTGCGTACGCCTTTTTACTACCTCCTTCCTGTGATCGATGTACGCAACGAGGATATCTTTGATGGAAAGAATCTGCGGCTGTATGCCGTTATCCACGAGAGCTATGACATTAAGATGGAAGTCTTTTTGCAGGTCGGTGTGTTCGTAGAGCTGATTCAATATTTTCTGCGGCGGGACGTCGTTTTTTAGCTCAATTACTATGCGCATGCCCTCTCTGTCCGACTCGTCGCGCAGATCGCGTATGCCTTCTATCTTTTTATCCTGAACAAGATCGGCTATTTTTTTCACAAGTTCAGCCTTATTGACCTGGTAGGGTATCTCCGTAACTACGATGTCGAATTGCTTGCTTTTCCTTTCGACTATTTCCGCCTTAGCGCGGGTAGTCACCGACCCCTTGCCGGAAACATAGGCCGCTTTTATAGCCTTTTCGTCGAATATGATCCCGCCGGTCGGAAAATCCGGACCTTTTATGAAATTCATCAGATCTTCGCTCGATGCGGAAGAATTATCGGCAAGGAAAATTATGGCATCGGCGACTTCCGTGAGATTATGGGGCGGGATGTTCGTAGTCATTCCTACGGCTATACCCAAGGTTCCGTTCAAAAGAAGATTGGGAAGTTTTGCGGGCAACACTTTCGGCTCGTTCCTCGTACCGTCGTAGTTGGGCTGCCAATCGACGGTGTCTTTTTCTATGTCCACAAGCATTTCTTCGGCTACCCTGGAGAGCTTAGCTTCGGTGTACCTGTAGGCCGCGGCAGAGTCTCCGTCCACCGAACCAAAATTTCCCTGGCCATTGATGAAGGGGTATCTCAGAGAGAAATCCTGGGCCATGCGGACAAGCGCGTCGTAGACCGCCAAATCTCCGTGAGGGTGATAGCGGGCGAGAACCTGACCTATGACGTTGGCTGATTTTCTGAACTTGGCGAGGTGTGTGAGGCCACTATCCCACATATCCCAAAGTATTCTCCGGTGAACCGGTTTTAACCCGTCCCGCACGTCCGGTATGGCCCGCGAGACGATGACCGACATGGCATAGTCAAGATATGAATCTTTGAGTTCGTCCGTTATTTCCCTGCGTTCTATGTTCATGCCTTTATTTGGGCGGCTTTATTATATATTCCCTCGGGGCTTCCAATATCCCTCCCAAGTCGCTGACTTTGTCGCCTAAAATCCCGTAAATGGCGGCCATCCCTTTTTTCATTGTCTGCCAAAAAGTGAAATCTCCGCCTTCGGCCGACTCGTTTTTCAAATCGGGTTGAGTGGTCGGCGCGATGAGGCTGTTGAAATAGGCAAGCCAAACGTATATCACCGCCGTCATTATTACGACGGTTGAGACAAACATTATTTTCTTTTTTCTGCCCTCGTCCGCAGACTGTAATTTTTCCAAAAAACTTTTCTTGTCCATGGATCCAAAATTAGTTTTTCGACTCCAGCGCAACGATCCGCATCCCACCCTCCATTAAATCTTTGGCCCTGAAGACAAACTTATCCTGACTTATGACCTTCTGTCCCATTGCCTTCCCGAATTCACCGATGTTCTTAAAAAAAGACGGTATGACCACCGACGGCTCGAACTGCTTCACCACCTTGGTCGCCGCTTCCGCCGAAAGGAAATGTCCGCCTCCGACAGGTATAAAAAGCACGTCCGGTTCGCCGAGTCCGTCAGCCACTTCCGGCAACAACGGTTTCGAAAGGTGCCCCAAAAAAGCGAGACTCACGTCTTCCCATCTCACAAGATAAGCTGTCTTCAAAAAATTTTCACCCGACTCTCCCAAGATCGGCACCCCTGTTATCTCAATGCCTTTGATCTCGTATTCGCCGGGGAAGGAAATATTCTGCCCGGAATACTCTTCGTTCATCGGAGAAACATCCGCCGGGGTGATGGTTCTTAAAACAACATCGGCCTTGAGCCGATTATTGGTTGGGTCTACAAGAACCGATAGTTCACCGTTCTGGACCCGGAACGATCCTTCGCCAAAGAAACTAACAACCATTTCATCAGGATTTTAACACGATTTCCCCAAAATTTCCAGGCCCAAGATCCGGAATCATAGACCTTGCTTTTTTGCGCACCTTACCTAATAATCATCCAGATGCCCAAAAGCAACGACAATAAAATATCCGACCTCATGCAGATTTTAAAGAATGAGATGCAGGTTTCCTCTTGGCCGAAAGAAGGTAACGTGGTTGAGGCGACGCTCATTAAAAAACTTCCGCGAGAGGCATATTTTGACCTGGGTAGATTCGGTACCGGAATCGTCTACGGCTCGGAGATGTCGAACGCAAGAGAGATGCTTAAAAACATCAATGTCGGCGACAAGGTTCCGGCGAAGATCGTAAATATCGAGAGCGACGGCGGGTATGTGGATCTATCGCTGGCTGAGGCCAGCAAGCAGAAACTTTGGCAGCAAGTGAAAGACCTGGCCGAGAGTGGAGATATAGTGAAGGCGAAAATTGTCGGAGCCAACGCCGGCGGGCTAATGGCGACACTAAAGGCCTCGGAACTTAAAT
>JBBUAV010000003.1:4335-7377 GCA_038058585.1 Patescibacteria group bacterium
AATCGTTCCTGCCCGTATCTCAGCTTTCCGTGGAGCACTATCCAAGAGTCGGGGAAGGAGACCGCCAGGGAATAATGGAGGAAATCAAGAAATTCATCGGCCAGGAGCTGGACGTCAAGGTGATCGACGTTAACCCGAGAAACAACAAGATCATCGTCTCCGAAAGGGAGGTTTTAAGTTCCAATCTTAAAGAGGCCCTCGGCAAATACGAGGTGGGACAAATTATAGACGGAATCGTGTCCGGCATAGCCAATTTCGGGATTTTCGTAAGGTTTGCCGACAACCCCGACATAGAAGGGATGGTCCACATATCGGAGCTTGACCACCGCATGATTGAAAATCCGAAGGAGATCGCCAAGGTCAACGACGAGATAAAAGCGAAAATAATAGACATAAAAGAGGGGCGGGTTTTTCTCTCCATGAAAGCCCTTAAACCGAACCCGTGGGAAAGGGTCTCCGAATTATTTAAAGAAGGCGACGAGGTGGACGGCTCCGTCTATAAACTCAATCCTTTCGGCGGAGTCATAAATCTAAGCGACGGCCTTCAGGGCTTAATCCATGTCTCGGCTTTCGGCGGACAGGAAGAAATGAAAGCGGCGCTCAAGCCCGGAGAATCTTATAAATTCGTGATTGAGTCAATAAAACCGGAAGAAAAGAGAATTATCCTAAAACTGAAAAAGTAAATAAAATCACTCCTTGCCTGGGGTGATTTTATTTTTGGTGCCGCGGGGGTGTTCCCTGTCTGCCGACAGGCAGGGGGCAGACAGGTAACACCCGACGCCTGCCTCTTCAGAGCAGCGCTCTATAAATTCATCCCGCCGCAAATATACAAATATTTATTATCTATGTGCCTGGGCGGTGAATCGAACACCGGACGCCTGCCTCTTCAGAGCAGCGCTCTACCACTGAGCTACCCAGGCATATTTGCGGCGGGACAAGCTGACCTGCCTGCCGGCAGGCAGGGCTACTGCGGCGCATAATGTAGGATATTTTAATTTCCGATATTTTTCAATATCGGCGCCGGAATCGAAAATTTAGAAGTCGCAGAAAACAACCGCTGCTATTACCGTAGTCCATAAACCATTTTTGTTCCCCTCCGCGGATTGGGTGATGTTGGTTGTTTTAACTATTTTGTTGCTCATTTTAAAAATCTGTTCTCTTTCATCCCAGGCCTGATCGGGACTAAACTCGATACCAAGAGTGGATGCGAGCATTGATGCGGCCAAGTCTTCGGCATAGTCACCGGCCTTGTCCGCATTCTCTCCGTAGGTATGATGCTCCGATATGTAGCCGTGAGCGTTCGGGTCGGCGGGCAGGGCCAAACCAATAGAGGAGGCAATAAGTCTGTTCGGTTCGTTCGTGGCAATGCGAGCCATAACACAGAAGACTATCTGGCCCGGCTTCATTAAACCCAGGCCCTCTTCTCTCGAAACTCTCTTGCAGTTCGGTGGATAGATACTCGAAACCGTAACCAGATTAAAGGGGGCGATTCCAGCGTCACGCAGAGCCATTTCGAAAGAAGCAAGTTGTTCACGATGAACGCCCACACCCTTTGTCAAAAACATTTTTGAAGGCACTGTCTGCATTTGTTTTTATAAATCTGCGGATAAATTATAACAGTAAAACATCCAAAAAAATAAATGTGGGCATAGCAAGGATCCCCGCCTGCGTCGGGCAGGGGACCTGCGACCCCGCGCTTACCCGCCTGCCAGGGTCGATGTGGGTGTGGGAGGGATCGAACCTCCGACTTCTGCTTTATAAGAGCAGCGTTCTACCACTGAACTACACACCCGTCTGCTCGGCGGGCAGGTAAGGCGCGTGCTCCCCGCCCGAACGTACCGTTCGGTACGGGCGGGTACCACTGAGCTATATGCCCGCACAAAAACATATAAATTATAAGTCTACCCCCGGTCAAACCGCAATTATTTTCCGACTATCTCGTCGAATCTCTCCATGGCACGTCCGGCCTGGGTGTTGAAGTTGTTTATGGCCCTTACCTCGCTGTTGATTTGGGTTATGAGATTTTGAACTTCATAACTAGGAGCGTAAATACCCGTAAATCTGCCCCGCAACACATCCAAAAGCTGACCTAGGTAGCCGCTGTAATTTATCAGCCTGCTTATGAGGGCGAGCCTGTTTGCGATAGCTTCGAGCGCCGCCTGCCTGGCCTCAAAAGAATCTATTTCGGAGAGCGCTTTCGTCATTTTTTCAATTTCCGACGAGAGGAGCACCGCCTGGTCCCTTATCTCCTGGCTCTTTTTTATGAGCTCGGTGGTTAAATTGAGCGCCTCCACGAAGTTCTTGTTTCTGTCCAGCTCCCCAACCTCGTTCAGGTCAAGCGCGGACTGGTTGGAAAGGTTCACGATATTCTGGGCAATGAGTGCTCCCTGTAACCGTGCCTGGATGAACCCTTCCGGAACGCTGCCGGGGCCGAGCAGAAAACGCCCCAAGGTATACCCCCCAGCGACAATAATTACAAAGATTAAAAATATCTTGAATCGGCGCAGTCGTCTGAACATTTCAGATTACTTCTATCAGATTTTATTGAATTAGGCAATAATCAATGCTAAAGTAATTCCCATAACAAGACAAGTGGCGGGTATCGTATAGCGGCATTACCTCAGCTTTCCAAGCTGATGATAGGGGTTCGACTCCCCTTACCCGCTCCAAACCATAAAAATTAGAGCGGATCCTTTATGGAATCCGCTCCGTGGGTCAACTTGCCTGTCTTTCCTTCCAAGTCCGGCGGGTCAGCCGCGCTACGTGCAGAGGTCTCCCATCTTTGCGTCGATTGCGGAGATATTTCCTGGTTCTTTTCCTCTCGGCGCCTACGATTCTTTTCGCACGAGGAGGAAGTCCCCAATCCCAGTCGGCGGTCTCCGGAACGTGAGTGGAGTGATATTCCGAACGCCGGCATACCCAATAGCGGGAACCCACTCCGCGTCCGCGGACTATCTCCATCAGGCGATAGCACTGCGGACAGAGAGGTCTGTTCAATACCCGCTTCATCGCAAGCCACGCTCTCCTCAGGAGATTCCTCCT
>JBBUAV010000004.1:0-2042 GCA_038058585.1 Patescibacteria group bacterium
CCGGCAATATAGTTTCGGTACTGAGATCGAAAGTAAGTCTTGCAAGAATACAGTCAATTCTCCATGGCGCCATTATCGGCGGTTCCGGGTACGTCTATCTTGTTGACGAGAGGGGAACCGTTATCGCCGGAGGCCTTGATGGACCGCTTCTGGGGTCAAATGCCGGAAACAACGAAATTGTTCAGTATCTTATTAAGGGCAACGATTTCATAGGGTCCGAGAAACAAGCACGCTATGAGAATTTTATGTCGGATGAGGTCGTCGCCGCGGCTAAATTCCTGCCGGACCTTAAATGGGGTCTCGTAGTGGAGTGGCCGGCGGCCGAGGCCGATTCCATAGTGAATGAATTGCTTTACAAAAACACAATCGTCTTTTTCCTTGTGATAATCGCGGTCATCGCCGTGAGCATCATTTTCACCGCTTTCCTGCTTAGGCCGATACGCGTTCTCGAGAAAGGCACCGAGCTTGTCGCCAAGGGCAAATTCGACGAGGAAGTGAAGATAGAAACGGGAGACGAGCTTGAGGAACTGGGCAGCGCATTTAATAGGATGATGGCCGGCCTAAAACAGCTTGAAGAACTTAAAAATGAATTTGTTTTCGTGGCTGCGCACGAACTTAGGACGCCGGTCGCGGCGATGAAGGGCTACCTCACTTTGGTACTGGACGGCGTAACCGGTCCCATAACGGAGAAGACGAAAGATTTCATAGGCAAAGTTGTCGCAGCCAATGAGCGTCTGATACAGCTCGTGAACGATCTTCTCCAAATCGCCCGGTCGGAAGCCGGACGGCTCGAGATCAAAGTCGCTCCCATTGACGTCACCGTTCCCATTAATGAAGTTTTGAACGAGCTTCTGCCGCTTGCGAACGATAAGTCAATAAAACTCGTATATGCTCCGCCTCAGGATATATCGAGGGCCATGGCCGACCCCGACCGCCTCAAGGAAGTCATGGTGAACCTTGTGGGGAACGCCATAAAATACACCCTGGGTTCGGGAACCGTCACCGTGAGCCACGAGATTGGGCGAAACGAATTTATCACCCACATAAAGGACACGGGTATCGGGATTCCCATTGAAGAGCAGAAAAAACTTTTTGAAAAATTTTATAGGGTTCCCGACGAGAAGATCAAGGGGATTACCGGCACCGGGCTCGGACTTTTCATAGTGAAGGAAATTGTGGAGAAGATGGGCGGCAGGGTTTGGGTTGAATCGGAGGAGGGGAAAGGATCTGTTTTCAGCTTCTCGCTTAGATTGGCGGGAGCCTGATTATTTTAATTGCTAAGGGATTTTTTTTGGATTAGAATTCAGGGGAAATGGCTTCCTCCACAACCGAGCTAATCAAGGAAAAGCTCGACGTAGTCGATTTTATTAAGGGTTATCTGAGCCTGAGCGCCGCGGGCAAGAATTTCAGGGCCCTCTGTCCTTTCCATCACGAGAAAACGCCCTCTTTTATGATCTCTCCCGAGCGGCAGTCGTGGCACTGTTTCGGTTGCGGTTTGGGAGGCGATATTTTCGGATTCCTGATGCGCTACGAGAACCTGGAGTTCGGGGAGGCGCTCCGCATCCTTGCCGAAAAAGCGGGAGTCGAAATCCAGAGACTTAACCCGGCCGAATATAAAATGGCCGGGCTCCTCTACGATCTGAACGACAAGGCCAAGAATTTTTTCAGGAAAGAACTGGGTGGTTCCGCGGAGGCAGAAGCGTATCTTGCGGACCGCGGACTCAAGCCGGAGACTTTGGAGGAATTCGAAATCGGCTGGGCTCCGAACCAACCGGAGGCGCTCTCGATGCATTTCCTCAATTCCGGCTATTCGCCGGACGATATCATAAGAGCGGGACTGGCTATGAAAAGCGAGCGCGGACTGTTCCTCGACAGATTCCGCGGACGGATAACGTTTCCCATACACAATCATGTCGGAAAAGTAGTCGGTTTCAGCGGTAGGATCCTGCCCCGTTTCGACACCGGCGAAATCGCGAAATACATAAACAGCCCGGAGACCCCGATATTCAACAAATCCAAAATCCTCTATGGATTTTGGAAGA
>JBBUAV010000005.1:0-4901 GCA_038058585.1 Patescibacteria group bacterium
GGGCGACATAGGAACGGGCGTTGAAAAGTATTTAATCGGTAACGTTCCAAACCTGAAGGCGGATATCTTGAAAGTTCCCCACCACGGCTCGGCTTATTCATCCGGGGATGATTTTCTTCGAGCCGTAAGTCCAAAAATAGGCGTGATAGAGGTGGGTCTGGGGAATAGTTACGGGCATCCTGCGGATTCTACTCTCGGCCGACTTGGCCTTGCCGGAGTCAAAATCATGAGAACCGATCTACATGGAACCATAGAACTGGTTCCCGAGGGCAATAGTATAAGGATCCTGACTCACGGAAGGCGGTAGTGTCTGGTTCGCGGTGCTATAATTATCCATATGGCCGTTCTTATAAAGAATGTGCAAATTTTGGGTAGCTTGGAGAAGCATGCGGATTCGGTTGATGTTTTCGTAAGCGGGGAAAAGATATCCGCCATAGGGAATTTCCCTGGCAAGAAGGCTGACGAGGTGGTTGACGGAGGGGGAGCGTATCTCGCCCCCGGTTTCATCGACGTCAACACCGACTCCGACCACTATTTGAGCCTTTTCGACCATCCGAGCCAGGAAGATTTCCTAAACCAGGGAGTGACGACCATAATCGGCGGGCAGTGCGGTTCGTCACTCGCGCCGCTTCTCTACGGCAGTCTGGAATCGATACAAAAATGGGCGGACGTGGCGACAGTGAACGTTGACTGGCACACCCTCCCGGAATTCCTTTCAATTCTGGACAGGAGGCCCCTCGCCGTTAATTTCGGGACCATGATAGGACACTCTACCGTGAGGAGGGCGGTCGTGGGCGAACAGATACGCGACCTCACGAAGAACGAGCTTACGGTTTTTGCCGAAACCCTGCGGCGCGCGCTCCAGGACGGAGGTTTCGGAATGTCGACGGGTTTGGGATACGTTCACAGTTACGGCACGCCCTATTCGGAACTGAAATTTCTGGCCCAAATAGTCAAGGAACATTCCGGTATTTATTCTACTCATCTGAGGAAAGGGGAGAAGGAACTGGGCGAGTCGATAGACGAAACTATCAAGTTGGCCCGTGAAACCGGAGTCAAAACTCTCATTAGCCATTTCGTTCCCATAAAAGGATACGAGAGGGAGTACAGAAGCGCTCTTGAAGAAATAGACAAATTACCGCAGGACGTGGATTTTAATTTCGATATTTATCCGTCCGACACGACGGTCCTGCCGATTTATGTTTTCCTTCCGTTATGGGTAAGGAGCGGAGGCAGGGACGTGATGATCGCTAATCTCAAAGACGGTTGGCTTTGGCCGAAAATACTTAAAGACATGCCGGAGGTCGTTCCCGACGATTTCATTCTGGCGAGAGCTCCAGGAAACGAAGTCCTTGTCGGGCGCTCGCTCCGCGAGCTCGGGGAAATTTACGGCATAATGGACGCGAAGGCCGCGCTTTTGAAGCTTATGGACGTAGTGGGCTTGAACGGCACCATTTTCTACAGGAATATAAATGCCAGTCTTATCAGGGACGCCATAGCCAATAAGCGTTCCATCATAGCCTCCAATGCCGCGAGTTTTCCTTATTCCGGAAAGAGGCTCAAGCCGGAGCGCGCCGTTTCGACTTTCACCAAATATCTTGGAATGTGCGAAAAAGAGGGGATCATGACCCTTGAAGAAGCAGTAAGAAAGGTAACGTGGGAGCCGGCGAGGAAGTTCGAATTGCGCGGCAGGGGAGTCGTTAAGGAGGGCAATTATGCCGACCTCGTTGTTTTCTTGAGGAGAAAAGAGACGGAGAACAAGAACGCTACCGACGAAAAAGACGTCGAAGTTAAGTGCGTGGTTGTGAATGGGAAAGTCGTTCTCAAAGACGGAATATTCAAAAAACAGTTCCCGGGCAAGGCCTTAAGGCACAATGTTCAGTAAAGGCTATAAATACGGTCATCATCCCGATTACTTCCTGATGGCCATAGTGGCCATACTTGTGGTTTTCGGGCTGGCGATGCTTGCGAGCGCCTCTTCTAATTTGGGGAAAATAAAGTTCAACGACAGCTACTACTACATCAAATATCAGATCTACCACGGACTCGTGGCGGGCGGAATCGGATTTTTTCTGGCTTATTTCTTGAATTACCGGAGGCTTAAAACTTTTGCGATCCCTTTAATGCTCCTCGGCATCGTCGCTTTGGCCATGGTTTTTACGGGCTTCGGGGTGACGAGCGGAGGCGCAACGCGCTGGCTAGCGCTCGGCCCCATAAGCTTTCAGCCCTCCGAGATAATAAAGCTCACTTTTATAATTTATCTTGCAGCCTGGCTGAGCAATCCGCGCATGAAAAGGGAAATGAGTTTGGGAGAAGGCCTTATTCCGTTCCTTATTATTTCCGGTTTCATTGCGGCACTTCTTTTCATGCAGCCGGCCACAAGCACCGTAGCCATAATACTGGGAGCGGCAGTCATAATGTATATATATAGCGGCACCAGCGTAAAAAATATTTTAGCCGTTCTTTTTCTGGGCACGGTCGCATTCGCCCTCATCATCGGCTCCACTCCGTACAGGAGAAACCGCATACTCGGCTATTTCAGGTCCGAAACCGATTCGCTTGGCCAAAATTATCAGATAAACCAGGCCCTTAACGCGATAGGTTCGGGCGGGATTACCGGGGTCGGTTACGGGGATTCTATTATAAAAACCAGCCGTCTTCCCGCCCCGCTCGACGACTCCATATTTGCCGTGATAGCCGAAGAACTGGGATTCGTCGGAGCGGGAAGCCTCGTGGTTCTTTTTGCCCTGCTTACTTTCCGCATGTTCTGGCTGGCCAGAAAGATGCGCGACCGTTTCGGACAGCTCATCCTTGTCGGATTCGGCACGATAGTGACGTCCCAGGCAATAGTCAATATGGGGGCCATTTCCGGGATGATGCCCCTTACCGGCATACCTCTTCCTTTCATAAGTTTCGGCGGCACGGCTTTGGCGGTTTTTCTTACAATGATGGGGATATCTGTTAATATTTCAAAATATACCTGAAACAACGATTATTTATGCTCAAGCGCGTTTATAAAATACTTCTTACCGGTGGCGGGAGCGGAGGACACGTCTATCCTCTTGTGGCCGTCGCCGAGGAACTTAAGAATGTAGGCAAGGCGAACGGATACATAGTAGATCTGTTTTATATCGGTCCCCGGGACAAATACTTGGAATTGATCGGAAGATCGGGAGTGGAAATAAGAACGATAATCGCCGGCAAAATAAGGCGGTACTTTTCTCCGGAAAATTTCATAGATGTATTTAAATTGATCCTGGCAATCCCGTCGGCTCTTTTCAGAGTTTATTTCATAATGCCCGACGTTATTTTTTCCAAAGGGGGAACGGGCGCGCTCCCCGTCGTCATCGCGGGATGGTTTTACGGCATACCCATAATGATCCATGATTCGGACGCCGTGCCGGGACTAACGAACATCGCCTCCGGCCATCTTGCCGAAAGAATAGCTTTGAGTTTCAGGGGAGCAACCCGCTATTTTAAGGAGGAAAAAACGGCCTGGGTGGGAACCCCGATAAGAAAAGAAATGCTCGAGGATGTTCCCGACAAGAAAACGGCGAAGGAATTTTTGAAATTCGACGCCAAGGTGCCGCTCACCCTGGTTATCGGCGGTTCGCAGGGAGCCGAGAAGATAAACGAGTTCATAGTCACGAATCTCCTGGATATCCTCAAGGAAACCCAGCTGCTTCACAATACCGGGCCGTCCAATTACGCTGGCGTGGAGAAGCTTTCCGTGGCGGCGCTTTCGGAGGTCAAGGATAAAAAAATATCCGGGCGCTATAAAGCCGTTTCCTACATAGATCACGTGGAAGATATGAAAACCGTTCTATCCGCCGTTGACCTTGTCATATGCCGCGCCGGCGGCAACACGATTACCGAACTCGCGGCTTTCGGTAGGCCGGCAATTCTCATTCCGCTCGAAGAATCGGCCAACGGCCACCAGAAGGAAAACGCCTACGAATTTGCGGGAGCCGGAGCGGCGGTAGTAATAGAAGAGAATAACCTTCTGCCGTCTATTTTCATGAGTCAATTCAGATCCATTATCGGCAATCCTGAGACGCTGAGAGAGATGAGCGCGGCGGCTAAAAATTTTTTCAAGCCGGGAGCGGCGGAGGTGATAGCCAAGGAATTGTTTACCATAGCCGACTGAGAGAAAAGATGATAAATGACGATATTTATCTTCCGTCAAGTTGTCGGAAAGCGTTTTTGGAGTTAAAATTTTTCTGGATGACAAATACATCTCTAAAACCGGTACGGGTGCGTTTGGCTCCGAGTCCAACGGGCCCGCTTCATATCGGCACTGTGCGTACGGCCATATTCAACTGGCTTTTCGCGCGTCAGAACGGGGGCAAATTCATACTGAGGATCGAGGATACGGACAGCGAACGCTCCAAAAAAGAATACGAAAAAGAAATACTGGAAGGGTTGGAATGGCTCGGGCTGAACTGGGACGAAGGGCCGGAAGTTAAGGGAGATGGATATCTGGGTGAATACGCTCCGTACCGTCAGAGCGAGAGGGGAGGAATTTATGGAAAATATCTGGAAAAGTTGCTCGATGAAAAAAGAGCCTACTTTTGTTACTGCACCAAGGAAGAGATTGAAGCCGAAAGGCAGGTAATGTCTTCCCAGGGGTTACCGCCCAAGTACGGCGGCCATTGCAGGGACCTTAAGGAACCGCCGCCGGGCAAAAAGCCGCAGGTAATAAGATTCAAGACCCCGGAGGCAAAAGTGGAATTCAGGGACTTGGTGAGGGGCAAGGTGGTTTTTGACGCGTCTCTTTTCGGGGATCTTGTCATAGCAAAGGATTTAAATACGCCTCTCTACAATTTCGCCGCTGTGGTTGACGACAGTGAAATGAAGATAAGCCATGTAATTCGCGGGGAAGACCATATTTCAAATACTCC
>JBBUAV010000006.1:0-4049 GCA_038058585.1 Patescibacteria group bacterium
CCGGCGTGACAGTGGCCAGGGAGACGAACATAAACACGAGAGAGAATACAGATCTTTTCATGGTGACATTCCTCCTTGAGATTTTTCCCGGTAACCAAATAACAGCTCCCAGGATACTGCCTATATTATATATCTAAACAATATTTATGTCAAGTATTTACACCGAGCCGCCAAACAGAGATGTAATTATGTGTTGTGTAAAAAACGCCTTTAGATAATGACTATTTAGGCTTAAAATCAAAGACAATGAATCTTCAGGATGCTAATGGTCTACAGAGCGAACTCTTGAGACTAAGAAGGGAGGGCGAAGAGCGCTCGGCCCAGCGCCTGGCCCAGACGCTTAAATATCCTCATGTTGACCTCTCGAAAACCCCGGTTTCTGTCGAGGCGCTCAGACTCATACCGGAGAGTGAAGCCAGGGAGGCAAAACTGGCCGCTATAGAAGTTTCGGTGAAGAAGGTGGCCGTGGCGGCGCTCGACCCGAGGACGCCGCAAGCCCAGAAGACCATAAAAAACCTGGAGGCCAAAAAATACCAGGTCAAGGTCTTCGTTTCTTCCCTTACCGGACTCGAAGAAGTCTGGAGATCATACAGGTTCGTTAAAGCCGAAGCTGGAGAGATTACGGGCAGGGTCAAAATAGAAGAAAAAAGACTTGAAGAGTTATCCGGGCGTCTAACGAGCTTTCCGGCAATTCAGAAAGAGATAAGCGCTATAGATTTTTCCAAAGCATTGCCCGTAGCCGTACTCGAGACGGTTCTGGGCGGCGCACTTTCCATAAAGGCCTCCGACATACATTTTGAAGCTGGCGAGAAAGATGATTCAAAAATACGGTTGCGCGTCGATGGTCTCCTTCACGAAGTCTTTGGAAAAATTCCTAAAAAAAGCTACGACACGGTTGTCTCCCGCGTAAAACTTATTTCCGGCCTTAAGCTCAACGTGCATGAGGTTTCCCAGGACGGCCGTTTTACGATAAACGTGGGGAATAAGGAAATAGAGATCCGCGTCTCGGTCATTCCGGCGGAGTTCGGGGAAAACATCGTTATGAGGATACTCGATCCGGAAGTGACAAATATCGGTCTCTCCGCGCTCGGGATAAGGGAAGACGATCTCGTCATAGTCTATAACCAGATATCGAAACCCAACGGCTTAATATTGAATACCGGCCCCACGGGCTCGGGCAAGACAACAACCCTTTACGCCTTTCTGCGGCACGTTAACAATCCGGAGATAAAGATAATAACACTGGAAGATCCGATAGAATATCGGATCGAAGGAGTGGAGCAAACACAGGTGGACGAGGAAGCTGGTTATACCTTCGCAAACGGCCTCCGGGCGATAGTGAGGCAGGACCCGGACATAATTCTCGTGGGCGAGGTAAGAGACCTTGATACGGCGGATATCGCGCTCCAGGCGTCTCTCACGGGGCACTTGGTTCTCTCGACGCTCCACACGAACGATGCCGTGGGAGCCATTCCGAGGCTGGTCAACTTAGGAGTAAAACCATCCACTATTGGACCGGCGCTGAATTTAGTGATAGCCCAGCGCCTTGTCAGGAAACTGTGCCCGCATTGCAAGAAGGAGGCGAAAATCGATTCCGGGATAGCCCCGAAAGTAAAGAGATTTTTGGACGGACTGCCGGAAAGAGTTAAACGTTCCGATTACGTCAAATATAAAATTTATGAATCGGGTGGCTGTGACAAATGCAATAATTTCGGATATAAGGGTAGAATTGGCATCTACGAATTTCTTAAGGGTGGACCGGAGATCGAAGAGAGCATACTGAAGGAAGTTTCCGAGGTGTCCCTAAGGAAGCTGGCCGATGCGCAAGACATGGTCACGATGCAAGAAGATGGTATATTGAAAGTGTTACTTGGGATAACCAGCTTCGAGGAGATTGAGTCCACGAGCGGCAAAATAGAGTGGTAGTTGGCTCAAACCTGGGGGCAAATCCGGTGAGGGATTCAAGGTCTCTTTTAATAATATTAGAAGAGATTGGAATTTTCCCGAGGAATAGCCAAGCCTGAACTGGGCTACCCTAAGAGTTCTAAGGACAATTCCAGCCCCCAGATTTGAAGCAGCTACTTAACGCTGATATGTTAGCATAAATTATTTTTTCTGTCAAGAAGCGTATTAAACCAATGAGAAATTCAGTGCAGGCCCCAACAAAAGAAGACCAAGGCATCGACCAGGCTCTCCGCCCCACTAAATGGGGTGAATACGTTGGTCAGGAGAAGATTAAAAACAACCTCAAGGTCCTGATTGAAGCCGCAAAGAAAAGAAAGGAGGCATCCGACCATATTCTTTTCTGTGGTCAAGCCGGCTTGGGGAAAACAACCCTTGCCTATCTCGTCTCGGGAGAGCTTGGTGCGGTGGTGAGAACCACGTCCGGGCCGGCGCTCGAGAGGGCGGGAGACATTGCCGCGATATTGACCAACCTCGAGGCCGGCAATGTTCTTTTTATAGACGAGGCGCACAGGGTAAATCCCCTAATAGAAGAAATTCTGTATCCGGCCATGGAGTCGAGAAAGCTGCATCTCGTTGTTGGTAAGGGTCCGAGCGCAAGAACACTGAGCTTGGATTTGCCGCCGTTCACTCTCATCGCCGCCACCACCCGCGAAAATCTCCTTTCCCAACCGCTTCGCTCGAGATTCGGGGCCACATTCAGGCTGGGATACTACGACATCGAAGACATAAGGAAAATACTGGAACGCTCATCGAAGATTTTAAACATAGAAGTTTCTCCGGAGGCGGTAGGGGTTTTGGCCAAGGCGTCGCGCGGCACTCCGCGCGTCGCAAACCGCCTTCTGAAGCGCGCGAGAGACTTCGCCGAGGTTCATGGGCTGGAAATGATAGACGAAGTCGCGGCACAAAAAGCCCTGGAGATGCTTGAGGTTGATTCTATGGGGCTCGAACCCCAGGACAGGCGGCTTCTTGAAGTGATAATAAAGAAATTCAACGGGGGGCCGGTCGGAATAAACACCATAACCGCGGCGCTTTACGAGGACAAGGGAGCCATAGAGGACATATACGAACCGTATTTGATGAGCCTGGGGTTTCTTCAGAGGTCTTCTGCCGGCAGGATCGTGTTGCCTCCGGCTTACGACCATCTGCGGATACCGAGGAGAGGCGACCTTTTATGATCCTTATAAACGAGTGGCTGCCGAACCCCGGCGGGCCGGATATGGCTGGGGAGTGGATAGAGCTTTTTAACAGCGGTGAGGAGCCGGTGGATGTCAGTAGCTGGAAAATAACCTCCGGCGACGGCAAGTTTTATATTAAAAGCGTATCGATAAGCGGAAGAGAGTATCTGCTTTTAAAAAGAGAGGATACAAAACTGGTATTGAAAAATATCGATGGAGAACTGCGTCTTCACGATGCCCAGGGAAAACTTCAAGACCAGGCCTTATTCCTCGGCAGTGCTCCAGAGGGGAAAAGTTTTGGCAAGATTGTAGGCGAGAAAGGCGGTCAAGGAGAGTTCTTATGGCTCTCGCCGACTCCCGGCGCGGAGAATTCAATTCCCATGGAAACCGGAATAATCAGAAACGAATATCCATACAGCACGCCCCTGAATAAGCAAATTACCACCCCGGAATTCTTCGGCCTCATGATTGGGAGCGCGCTCACACTCACCGCGCTTATAATGTTTATATTAAGAAGAGATGAAAACTTATTTAAGCTCTTCTTCGGAGGAGACGAAAAAATTAGGTGAGAAACTGGCCAAGAGAACCCTGAAAAGCCGTCTGGGGAAAACGGCCAAAGTTTTTGCCCTCCAGGGGGAACTCGGCAGCGGGAAAACCACGTTTATCCAGGGTTTTTTTAGGGGGCTCGGACTTAAACGCGCACCAAGCCCGACTTTCATAATTATGAGGCGGTCGGCGGTCAATAATAAAAAATACAAGAACGTTTTCCATATTGACGCGTATCGTTTAAGGAGGTCGAAAGAGTTGGGAATATTGGGCTTTAAGGAAGTCTTAGTAAATCCCCGAAATATCGTTCTCATCGAATGGGCGGAAAGAATAAAGAAGGCCTTACCCAAGAATAACGCTTGG
>JBBUAV010000007.1:0-3044 GCA_038058585.1 Patescibacteria group bacterium
CTTTCTCGAAATTCTCGGCAAATTCTTCGAGCCAGCGGTGGAAAAAGCCCAAAATTGGGTCATTTTTATCGACTTCCTGGGTAACGACCAGTAATTTCATCTGTTAGTCGCCGATGTCCTTCTCCGCATGTATTACCTCCTGGTGGATGGCTCTTTCGGCGTCCAGTAGATTCTGCCTTAAACTATGAATAATTGCATCTTCTTCCACCGTCAGCCGTCTTTTCATCCTAGCTCTTTCTAATATGTGAATACTTTCGCTTATATCCTCTTTGAGGAGGTCAAATGACTTTTCCACCAGCCGGTCAATGCTGTGAAGGTCTTTCCTTAAGGTGCGAATATTGCTTACCCCTTTCTTTGTAGTGTGGACAAGGAAGAAACCGAGCGCCAAGAGTGGTATCACGACGGAAAGGAACTTTATGAGCCAATCAAATACCGTCTTCCAGGACGGCATTTCAAATGTAACTTTTTGTTCCTTGCTTTCCGGAGATGTCACGGCCGGCGCATATATTTCTTCGTCCTCCGGCTCCGATATGGCCGGCGGAGTAGTTGGGAGCACTTGTCTCTGTTCCAATGTATATGAAGCCGTGCCAAGAGTCTTTAATATATTTGTGCCATAGCCGTCATTGGCCAGAAGCGAACCGGATGTAAGACGGATGTCAGTCGGACCGCCGTTACCCACTACTTTAAAATTGATGCCGAGCACCCTGCCATTAGATTCGGCAAAGCCGGGGTTAGGAACTACACCCTCGAATGTCACGGTGCCCTTGGAATTGGAAAAAGATGGTTCCTGTACCCAGAGAGAAAGCACTGAACCTATTTTCGATACTGAAGTCACCTGCAATCTGTCCACGGGGAAAGAAAGTGTTCCAGAGATGGCATTTATAGACTGCCTTGGGCTTGAGACCATGATACGCACTGAAAAAGTCTCGCCCACAGAGTAAGTGCCTGTAAGCGGGGAAATAAAAAGAGTATCGGCGAAGACGCCTTTCGGTATAAAAAGAAGGGTTAAGAGCGTAACTGAAAAGAGCGTCTTAAGAGCAAAAGAACGCATAACAATATTATAACTCCAAATAACAGCAAGTAATAATGATATGGGGCGGCTGTGGATATTGTTCTTGAGTTTCCTTCATAATCTACGGCTCGAATGTGTATTCTTTTGAAGATTTCGGGGGATGACAGGGCTTTGGGAGACTCGATTCTTACCCATTGATTATCTTCCGGGCCAAGAAGCCAGGTAGAAGCGTACTCATAATAACTTACGCCCGTGCCCTTGTCCTGGGCCACGAATGATATGAAATGCCTGCCTTCGAATAAATCGGGTGAGGAGGAAACGACGGGAGCAAACGGCTCCGGAGGCGCTTCATCTTCTTTAATTTCAGCCGGAGAGACGCTTAATCTTACCGACACACTTGCCCCGGAACCGTCGCTTCGGATGGCATTTACAGATTCGAAAGAATAATTTCCTGCATTTGAACTGCCATCAAAGGAAAAAATGGGATACCGGCCGCGGAATCCGCCGGGAGTGATACCGGCGAATTTAATTGTATTCTCTAGAACTTTAGGCGGAGTAATCCAAATGAGTATCACCGAATTACCAGTATAAATAGGACCGATTTGAGCGCCTGGCGGAAGAGAAAGCGTCCCTTCCAGCGCATTGATTGTTTCCGTGCCGGTATCGACCTCAACTTTAAAATTTTCAGCCGCGGCCAGCATTGGCAGGAACAAGAGAATAGAGATTATTAAGAAATTATTTTTTATCATAAAAATATTCTTTTAACATCCGTTTTAGTAGTCTAGCACCTTGGCTCGTCTTTAAATATTTCTCTCTACGCCTTGCGTCATTTTCATTCAAATATGCTTCATAAAATATGACTTTCCATGGCAAGTAAGGTTTAGTAGAAACATTGCGTCCGGAATTATGGTATTCTAATCTTTTTCTTAAATCGCCAGTATATCCAACATAAAGATTGTTGTTTTTCCTGCTTTCTAAAGTATACACGTAGTAGAACATTTTTATGTGTGATTAGCCTGTCCACAGGGTAGTAGAAGTTCGGCTCGTTCGCTTTGCGAACCGCCAAAGGCAAGCCGAACTTTCACTACCCTGTCCAATTAAACGCCATGATAGAGAAGTCCACGAGATTAACCTTGCCGTCGCCATTAATGTCCGCTGTACGGGGAGGACTCGGCCGGTTATACCAATAAGCGGTAATGGAGAAGTCAACCAGATTGACCCTGCAGTCCAGGTTGACATCGCCCCGAATGCTGCAGACTCTCTTCTTTATCTCCGCGAAGATGTTTTGAATACCGACGCGAAAATTGGCGGTTAAGCCGTAGCCGCTGATCAACTGATTGCCTATGGCCGCTTTCGACTTGGCGCTGTGGGAGCCGTATTCCAGAAGCGCCGTATCGAAATTGTGAAGATAGATGCCGTCCTTGTCGGAGACGGTCTTGGCGAAGAATTCCTCATCCGAATTAACCGCGATGACGATATCCGCCTGGGGCGCCGACTGGCCGAAGATGACGATGTCATCGCCGCGCCTAACCTCCGACTTGTCGGTCGCTATGGTAGGGGCGATGAAGATGCCGGTGATATTGGTGGTAATGCCGGCAGAGATGCTGGTCGGGAATGTCACCAAGTTGGAGCGGCGGCCTTCCTTGTCTTCGCTGTAGACGGAGAAGATATAGGTTCCGGCGGAGAGATTTGAAGCGCTTGTGTAGAAAGCACCGTCGGCTCCGGCGGTGGTAGTGGTGACAAGCTGGGCATCTTTAAGAAATGTAACAAGGCTTCTGGGGTAAACCCGGCCGGAGAAGGTGGCTACGCCCGTGCCATAACTCGGCGTTGTCGCTCCTCCTCCTCCTCCGCCACTGCTTCCTCCTCCGCCGCCTGAAGAGGGAGCCGTGGGGACAGCCGAGGATTCAGTGGAAGTGGCAATGAAATATCCTAGTGCATCTGCTACCCGGATAACGAAGTAATAAGTAGTGCCCGCCGTAAGAGAAGTACGGGTGGAAGAAAGCACATTGCCGACAGAAGTATAGGTATACGG
>JBBUAV010000008.1:0-2373 GCA_038058585.1 Patescibacteria group bacterium
AAGATCCACGATTCTTACAAGCGTCAGATGGATATTTATCAGTGGCTCTTGCGCCAAAACGGCTTTGACGTATCTAAGACGGGATATTTCGTTTTCGCGCGAGTGAGTAAGGCCGGAGGATTCAGGTCTGCCCGTCTGGAGCCGGGCGAAGGCGGGGGAGAAGCCGTCTTGGCGTTTGATATTTTCGTGGAACCGCTCGAAGGGGACGACAGTTGGGTAGCCGCTTCTCTAAAGGACGCGAGGGAAACATACGACCAAGATAAACCGCCCAAGCCGTCTCCCGTCTGCGAATATTGCCGCTATCGGGGGGCGGCTGCGGGTTTCTGATGGCGATCCTCCGAAAACCTAAAGCTTTTTACTGGACAGTTCACGCGCGGGAGAAAATGCGTTTTTATAGGCTTTCCGAATTCCGGGTAAGGAGGGTCATCAATTCTCCGAAGCGCGCCGAAGAGGGGGTTGCGCCAAGAACGGTTGCGATGATGCAGCCCGCTTCCGTCAAAATTTCGGCAGGCAGGCAGGGTTCCACAAAAAAAGAAACATGGAACCAGGAGATCTGGGCTATGATACAGGACGAAAAGGGTAGACGGAAAGTAATAAGCGCCTGGAGATATCCAGGCATGAGTAAGGCGCGAGATGAGACAACGTCGGATTTTATAAAAAAAGAATATTCCGATTACAAAACCAGGGGAGGGGATTACTTATAAAAATGAGTGCGGGCCAGTCTTTCGACTGGCCCTCGTATGATGGGTGGCAGATGAGCCACCATGGTATTAAAGAGCGGTGTGCCGTTAACCTCCACGGCACAAGGAGCCTTCTCCAAGGGCTTTCGACCCTTGTAACCGGGAAAGGCACAAACCGGTGCCCACGCCGTGTATGGTGTTGGAAGAGGTCTGATTACTTACAGGAAACCTAACCTCACGTCTCCTCCTTGATGCTGGTTTGGTCTAGCCGCCTTTCTTCGGCTACGAGCAAAGGCCTTATATAATTTTCAAGCTTTTACATTATATACTGTATATAAATATATGTCAATAGTAGTATAAATACCAAGATATACCCATAAGTCGGGATTTAATTGCTATAATTTAATTGATTGAACGTGAAAAAGACGGGTATAATAATCACTATACTTGCCGTATTCACCGTTTTGGTTTTGACGGCGATAATGCGCAAAGAAGTTAAGGCGCCAATAAATACCGAACCCATGATAATCACGAGCCCATCGTTCAATAACGGAGAAAAAATATCCCAGAAATTCACCTGCGACGGCGGGAATATAAATCCCGAACTTCATATCCAGAACGTTCCGGAGTCGGCCCAAAGCCTGGCTTTGATAATGGACGACCCGGATGCCACTCGCGGGGTCACTTTTACGCACTGGCTTGTCTGGAATATAAGCCCCGTGACGGCCCTTATAAAACAGGAAAGCAGACCGCCGGGAAGTATTGAGGGAAGAACGGATTTCGACCGCACCGGATACGGCGGGCCATGCCCTCCGACGGGAAAGCCGCACAGATATTTCTTTAAGCTGTATGCGCTTGATGGCATTCTTGATCTGCCGGAGGGGAGCGGAAAGGCGGAATTGGAATCGGAGATAAATAAACACCTTATCGAAAAAGCGGAGCTTATCGGCACTTACGGGAGATGACGATCCGATCTGTACACAATTTATCTTGACACCGTATTGACGGCGGTATAGATTTAAGGACGATATGTTTTGCGCACAATCAGGTTCAGGTATTTTTACGGGCTTTATAATAGACATTGCCCTGATTTTTTCTGGACTTCTTATCTTCGTGATCATTATGGGGGATAGAACGGGAGATTCTATGGTAAATGAATCGGCGTAAGGAAAAAGAGAAAAAGAAAAGCCAACCATAAAACCTCCCGACCCCGGGAGGTTTTATGATGTTCTGGGGAGTGCGCGTCCCCATAAGTGCGCGATCCTCAGGACACGATACGGTCGCGGCCTGAATCGGTACGTTGAAAAGTAAATACGGAAAGATAAAAAATCTTGCGGAGGAGCGAGCATGACCAAAACCGGCATTGGCGTTTGGGTTGCAAAAGTAGTGGCAGTGGGAGAAAACGCACGGAAAGTTTTGCGCAAAATCGCCGACCCGCGGGAGAACGAAAATCCGCAGAGGCATCACCGCAACTTTTCTTCATGGGGAGTCCTCGGCGGCGTCAAAAAGGACGGACTACAGGAATTCATCCCTCTCGTTTGCAAGGGCTGGATTGATGTTCAGAATGGCGAGAGGATCGAGATAGAGCTTCAGGATGGCGTGAAGAGCGGTAGAAGATTCGAGCGTCGCGGGGTGCCTTCTCCTCAGGGACGGCAGAGCGAAAACATACAGGTCTGCCTGCGGCAACTGGGCG
>JBBUAV010000009.1:0-4319 GCA_038058585.1 Patescibacteria group bacterium
GTTATGCCTTAGATTTTTCGAAGAATAAATGTGATGCGTATGATCAGCCTGCCTTATCAGTCGGTGATGGTTTTGTGCGTACTATTAAAAATGAAAGCGAAAGCGGTGGCTATGGCTACATGATTGATATAGATCATGGAAATAACATTATTAGTCGATACGCACACCTAATTACTGACTCAGTGGGTGTAAAAAACGGCGAGAAGATTTGGAGTGGCCAAACATTAGGCAAAATAGGGAATACTGGTTTTGTTTACGGGGAATCTTGCCCCGACTACCCCGGCACCCATCTCCATTTCTCCATGTATGAAAAACAACCGGATGGCACCCTCGCTTCCTACAAACCAGAACCGATTTCTGGTTACACCGATCTGGCAGCAGGCAATTGGTACGCCTCCGATAATGAACTTTACAATCCTAGGAATATTGCCGATGCCGGCGGAGGGTCGCTTGCGGGGAGAATTATAGAGGGTGCCAGCAATCTTTTCTCAAAAACCGCTTCCGCAATTTCGGTAGCAATCTTTGACGACTGGATTATTGTTTTCGGGCCTGATGGCACTACTATCGCTCCAAACAGGGCCTCAACGAGTTCGCCCGCCATAAGTTCGTCAACCATTGCGTCTGGACCGCCATCAATAAAAGCGGCGACTACATCCGTGAACACCATCGCTGACAATCCTAGTCCGAACAACACCACAAGTTCCATATCACAGAATAATGCGGCAACGAGCTCAGCGGTTGTGAACGGACCGGGACAGGTGGCAGGCACCTCCACGAGTCCCAGTCCGGTTGATTTTGGCGTTTCTTCCTCTCCGTCTCCGGTTGGCGGGATCAGTGTCGGCAACGGCTATTCATCGCCGCCGGAGGGACCAACTCCATCAGAATCACAAAGCCTCCCGCCAGCCGGGCTTCCCAATATAGAGAACTTTTCAGCGGAATTCTCAGTCGGCACTTTGTCCATAGATTTTTCCTGGAATCCGCTTACACTGCCGTCTCCGACATCCTCCTATATATATGTAGTGGACGAAGTTGGTGAAACCACCTCGACTCCGGTTGCGGAGACTACGTCAAGCATTGCGAGTATTGATGTGGTGAACTTCGGAAGAGACTACCTCTTTTCAATACAGGCGTTTGAGAACGGAGAAGCCGTGTCGCGTTTGAGCACGACCACGGTTTCTGTCCCGGACCTGCTTACAACTATCCAGCCCGAGGATACGGATATATCTCACTGGAGCTGGTACTCCGACAATTGGTACGAGCTCGGCACCGGATTTTACGGGACGGTTTACGCTATGATGCTCGAGGGGTACGTTGACGCGAGCGATTACCTTGCCTCACACATTTCTCTTCTGGAATTCACCGACCCGGAATACAGGAACCTGAACAGAACCTTTGTCATTTCCGACAACGCTCCCTTCACGGCAACGACAGCGAAGGTAACAACAAAGGGACTGGAGATTCCACTTCAGCCGAATAAGTACTACCTTTTAAAAACTCTTCAGGACAGGCAGAACGCGAGCGTGATACTGAGGGGTACTTCGGCGACGGGAACGGCGATGTGGAATGAATTTGTTTACGGAGCGGGGCGCACCGAATATGTCTATTCTTTCTATCCCTACCTCGAGTTTGTTATGCGCGAGAATTTCCCGGCGCTCCAGCCGCCCAATCCGCCGCCGAGCGTTTCTTTTGAATTCGATGAGTTCAACCATATCCTAAACATAAGCTGGGCGAGCTCCACGGATCCGGACACGACCGACAACCTTTTGAGATATGAAGTTAATATTTCCACCTCGACGGAGCTTTTGCCGGAAAACTGGAAGCCGGCCTCCGGCAATTCCACGACCACTCGAGTTGTATATCCGAATTCCTATACCGTCGGCGTCCTGGCGATCGACGACTTCAATGCCACTTCAACCCCCACGGTTTTAACCTGGAATTTCCCGCTTGGATTCACACCGCTTCCGGAACAACTTAACCATTCGGCGGAAATAGGGCGGGGCAGACAAAAAATAACCCTAACCTCGACCGCGACGATTGATGGCGTAGCCATGTGGATGAGGCCGCTTGAGGGCATATACTGTTGCAGTGAAAGCTTTTTACGGATTCATATGGACGACAACGGCGTCGTTGGAGAATCGGTTGCCACGAGCAGTCCGGTAAGTTTCAATAGGTACTACGAAGATCATGAGGAGATCTATTCTTTCGGCGCGCCCGTCATACTTGCCCCCGGTTCCTACTGGCTCGTTCCAGTGAGAGGGCCTTCGGACCCAACAAACCAAACGGTCTTCTTCGGCTCCGGAAGCGATTCTTATCCGGGTGGGATTTGGGTCGATCAATCAGATGCGGAGACAACCTACGACGCCTACTTCCGGCTTCACGCCGCTCCTTAACGGTTTGCCAAAAGTCTTTTAATCGAGAAGGTGTCCCTGTTTGACGGTTTGAATTTGAGAGTATATTTTATATGTAGTTTACGGAGGTGGGCCGTGAAATCTGAGAAAAGTTTTAAAGTCGGAGAGGAATGTATCTACGAAGACGACGGAGGGCAGACCCTCTGCGTTATCCTTGAGCGCTCTTGGGATGGCAAATGGCTCAAGCTCAAACTCAAGGCCCTGAAAACAATGGTGGAGAGTCCCATCGTGGGGAAAATCCCCGAGGGAGCCGTCTTCGAAATCAGTAAACGTTTTGACTTCGGCTACACGCCGGCCCTTTGGAACATACTGGACCCCAGTGCGGCTGACGTCCTGAACTGACCGAGAACACTTTTCTTAAAGGCTGGGCGGAGGACGACCCAGCCATTCTTTTTGAAGGAAAGGATATGTCAAAAAAAGGAAACACTAAAATAGCCGTCGTTCTCCACAATGTCCGGAGCCTCCATAACGTGGGTTCGGTTTTCCGTACGGCGGACGCCGCCGGAGTTCATAAGATCTATCTTTGCGGATTTACTCCGTCGCCACTCGACCGCTTCGGGAAGGTGCGCCCGCAGTTCGCCAAGGTCGCCCTCGGAGCAGAGAAATACGTGAAGTGGAAAAAACTGTCCAAAACCACGGCGGCGATAGAAGAACTAAAGAAAGAAAAATATAAAATCTTTGCGGTTGAGCAGTCGCCGAAGTCGGTTCCTTATGATAGAGCGGACCGGATATCCAAAAAAGACAAGATTGCCCTGGTTTTCGGGAACGAGGTAAGGGGATTGCCGCAGGGCGTATTGAAATTGGCCGACAAAATTTTGGAAATTCCGATGTACGGAAAGAAAGAGTCCTTAAATGTATCGGTTGCCGTGGGAATAGTGCTTTTCCGTTTCCGGAGCGGCTCTTAAAACAAACGCCCCCAATTTTTATTAATTGAGACTCCATATTATAATCTTGAAATAATATGTACGTGAAAATCGCAGTTTATCTTTTAATTGCGGCGGCGTCGCTTTTGGCGTTGAGTGTGTTTGCGGTGCCGTTTTTAAGCCACAAGGCCTTGGCGCCGGATGAACGGGCCAAGGTGACCGTCGGCGACAGGGTTTTTTACGTTGATGTCGCAAGGACAGTTTTGGAGAAAGCGAATGGTCTCTCCGGGCGTGACGCGCTCGGGGAAGACGAGGGAATGCTTTTCGTTTTCAAGGAACTAGGCAATTATTCTTTTTGGATGAAGGGGATGAAGTTTCCGTTAGACATAATCTGGATACGCGGAGACAGGGTTCTGGGGGTTTCCCAAAATGCCCAGCCGGAGCCGTTTTTTTCCGGATTGAAAATTTATTATCCTCCCGGACCCGTTGACAGGGTACTGGAGTTGAATGCCGGATCGGCGGAAAGGTATGACATTCGCGAGGGAAACAGGATCGCGCTTTTTGACATCCGGTAGCCCTCGGCTTTACTCTCTAGGGAGCAGTAAATTTCAAAAGAAAGCAGGTGACGGCTCTTGGAGAACCATTTGTCGGGCTGTAATGGCGGTATAGGGTGTGTTTGCGAGGAGAAGAGTTACTGGGCGGTGCTTGTCCTTGGCGCGGGTATCGCGCTAATGGAGTTCGTAGGGGGCTTCCTTTCGGGGAGTCTCGCGCTCCTCTCCGACGCTTTTCACGTTGTCGCGGATACTGGTTCCAACGGCGTATCGCTCTTCGTGGCCTACGCAGTGCGAAAGAATCTATGGGAGGAAAGAAAGTTGCGGGCCGTGTCCGGCTACGCGGGAGCGTTGTTCCTCGGCTTTGCCGCGATCTGGATTTTTTTGGAAGCGCTCGAGCGGATCTTCTTTCCCAACGAGATTTCCGCCTGGAGCGTGGTAGTAATCGCGCTTCTCGGCGCGTATCTGAACTACCGGCAGCACAGAATGCTCGTTGC
>JBBUAV010000010.1:0-1199 GCA_038058585.1 Patescibacteria group bacterium
TTAGTATAATTGAATTCATTTTTCCGGCGTCTGAGCGGCTGCTAGGAGAGCACTCGTTCAAACAAACAGAACAAGGAGGTCACCACTGGCGGCCGCTCAGACTTGGCCGGAAGAATAAATATGCTTTTATGGACGGTATAAAGTTTCGGGAAAACGTTAATCTGTCCCGTTTGAACAATTATGGGATAGGCGGCCCGGCGCGATTTTTCTCCGAGGTTTCGGACGCGTCGGAGGCAGAAAAAGCAATCCGTTTGGCAAAAGAAAAAGGACTGCGGATTTTTATTCTCGGAGGAGGGACGAATCTCCTCGTGGCCGACGAAGGATTTGATGGATTGGTTTTGAAGCCGAACATCAAATTTTTGGAAGCCCATGGCAACACCGTGAAGGCAGGAGCCGGAGTGAGCGTCGCGGAGCTTCTCGATTTTTCGGCGGAGAGAGGATTGAGTGGACTCGAATGGGCCGGAGGCCTGCCGGGTACGGTGGGAGGAGCCGTGCGCGGCAATGCTGGAGCCTTTGGCGGAGAATTCAAAGATTCAATAGTGGAAGTGGATAGTTTCGACATCGGGAAAATGAATATAGTGAAAAGAAGCGGAGAGGAATGCGGGTTCGGTTACAGAAACAGCGTTTTCAAGGAAGACAACGGGGAAATCATTCTCTCCGCTTTGATTTCCATGAAGAACGGAGATCCAGAAGATTCAAGGAGAGCAATCAGGGAAAAAATAGATTACCGCCTACTCAGGCATCCGATGGAATATCCGAACATCGGAAGCATATTCAAGAACGTGTCTCTGGATAAAATATCTCCCGAATTGAGGGATCTTTTAGGTAATGTCGTGAAAACAGACCCTTTCCCGGTTGTTCCTACCGCTTACCTTATTTCCGAAACCGGACTGAAAGGCGTGAGCTGCGGAGGAGCGATGATATCTCCCAAACATCCTAATTTCATAGTTAATACGCTCAATGCGAGCGCTTCTGACGTCGAAAGTCTTATTTCCCTTGTTAAATTTGAGGTAAATAAAAAATTCGGAATAGACCTCGAGGAGGAAGTTATGAGAGTGAATTAAAAGTTATCCACAGTTTTTCTGATTTTCTCGAAATCCATTTGATATAATTCCTATTAGGAATTATATTTAACTCTTACTAATGTTTTTTCGGTAAATTGAGGCAGTCGGCAACTCAATTTGGTAAAAATAAAAATA
>JBBUAV010000011.1:0-9900 GCA_038058585.1 Patescibacteria group bacterium
GTTCCGTCTGATCGTTTTTCATACATAGAGAAGTGGAGATGAGATCCACTTGTATCATTACTATTAGTAGGAGCTGGTTCAACATATCCAGTATTGCCAATTTTACCAATTATTTGGCCTTGCTTAATTGCGCGACTGGCAGATAAATTTTCTACACTGCTTAGATGTGCATATATTTCTATAGACCCGTTAATCGCTTTAACTTTGACAAAAAATCCATAGCCATTGCCACCAGTATCAATATTATTGACGGCCAGAATTTCACCACCACTAGCAGCAAGAACCGATTTACCAAAAGTATTCTGACTAGTATCAGCAGCGAAGTCTAGGGCATATTTGTCCTTATTTATATGGCTACCAGTATCGTATCCTCTTGTTACTGTTAAGCTGTCACCGAGTATATAAGGCAACTTCAAACTAAATGCATAAGCAACTACGCAAAGGGAAAATAATGCGACTATCACTATTGTAAGTTTTTTATTCATAAGTTCAGTTAATTACTAAAGAATTCAAGAAATCATTGAAATACTGATCGCACCTACCACCGAACGGATTATATGAAAAGGAGTAAATATTGTTAGGTAGGGAAATATAGATTGTCTTTGATGGTCCTTCGATTGTTGAGGTAACTTCAAGGGTCTGACTTCCTCTAAATGTGCCTTCTTGAATTTTGTCGGCCTCAATAAGATCTCCGTATAAAGAATCGAACCACTGTTTTAGGGAAACATTGTTTATATTAGGAATCTTACTTATCGAATAATTGCATCCCTCGTTGTACGGGGTCAAGAATCTAATAAATCCAGTACTTTCAATATTTTTTTGTACTCCCCATCCATCAGGCACCTCTACCTTATACCCCTGCGTCCTATTTTCCACTAATTGATCCCCGTTCGGCAGTTTGGTTATCACTATCTCGTCCGGCTTGATCTCGGGTAAGTCAGAAATAGTACCGTTGTTGTTCTGCTTCACGGAAAACCATACGGACAAGATAAAAACACCGACGGCCAGAGCGATAATGGCCAGAAACGCCCCTATAAACCTACGATAACTGCCTCCCCGAAAATCCATATATTTCACTATATTTTTACGACTAAAACCCTATTGTGTCAACATAAACCGCGGAAGACGGCGTCCCGGTTTTATATAATTAAGTTACCTATCGAAAGGTCGGAGAATATTCAAAAACTAAAATGCACAAAGTAACTTTTATACTTCTCGTCATAGGCGGATTGAACTGGCTGCTCTTCGGTCTTTTTGGCTGGGAAGTAGGCAGTCTGCTCGGAGGAATGGACTCATGGATAGCCAAGATCGTCTACATACTCGTCGGTCTCTCGGCGATTTACGAGGTAGCCACGCACAAAAAGAACTGCAGGTGGTGCGCTCCCTCCTCGGCTTTGCCCGGGATGATGAAATAAGATACGACCGGACTTAATAAATCAAAAACGCCCCGATACGATGCGGGCGTTTTTGATTTATTGAACCGAGTTCTCCGCTGCCGGAGTTCCGCCCGGATGCGCGCTCGTGCGCCAACCGAAATTATTTGCGTCTCTCTCCATCGTCTGCTTCGTCGAGTTGTCGCCGGCGGGCCAGCCGAGCGATGCGTCAACTTCGTCGGAAAGTCCGCAGCTTGCGTCGAACAATTTCATTTTCATTCCGGCGTTCGGCATCGCGCCGGTGTAAAGTTTGCCAGCGGCGGCTCCTGGAACGGAATCGTCATCGGTGCGCTCAAGAAGAAGAAAACTTCCGGGGAGAACACCGACGGGATCGGAAAAATTGATTTTGAATTTTCCGGAGTCGTCCAGAATACTCCATCCGGATAAATTGATTGCCCCGCCGGAAATATTTTTTAGTTCTATCCATTCGTTATTGGACGAGGCGGACAGATTTTCTCCTTCGCGCGGAGGCGAACCTATCCAGGCAATCTCGTTGAAAATTATCTTTCGCGATAGGTTCTCTCCCGCCGAAAAAACGCAGTCCGCGGCCGCGCCGGGAGAAATAAAAGAGGGTGATGTATTTTCCAATCTTAAGCCAGCCTGAACGTCCGAATTATTTCCGTCAACGGAACTCGTCTGACTTGAGTAGTTCTTCTCGCTCGCGTCACCCAGGTCATCGGAGTTGCCGCCGTCATCCAAATTTATTACGGCCTCAAGGTGCCCTTTGTCTTTCGCTCCGAAAACTTCTCTCAACGACTCAAGGGTAACCGACGGAACCGCTTTCAAAAAACCGCCGAACCCACGGGGACTCGAAAAACCGTTAAAAACAACGTCCAAAAACAGAATAGACGCAATAATTACTGCCGCAACAATAAGAGTTTTGCCATTCGGTCGCTTATCCCTGTTAATGGCGGGGTTATCCATGGATTCGTTATAACACCAACCTACAAAAATGGAGAAGCCGAGGTCAAGTGAACACCTAAAATAGATGTCATCCCCTATGTGGCGCCGAAGGCTCTCGGAACGAAAAAAGAAAAGGCCCCGCCTGAAGCAGGGCCAGATACCAACCACTGTCAAGGGCCAAAAAGTCGTCTACATCGGCCTTTCCAGTGTTTTCTGGCCCCGGTTTCCTTCCAAGTCTTTCTCTACGCCCCCTATCGCCTCCTCGGCCTGCTTCTCCCGAAGTCTGCCAGTCGCCGTTTCCATCTTTTTTCTGGCCGTCTCAACCGCTTCTTCCGGGTCTACGCCCTCTTTCACTGCTGTTTCACGGATTGCGGCCTCTTCCGCAGGAGTAAGAGAATACTTCCCAGCCATAAATCCCTCTATATTGGACTCCATGATCTCCTCCTAAAAAATTTTGGTTGTTATTTTTGACTACTTCGGCCTTTCCTGTTGTGATTCTATCACTCGGACCAACTCTCTGTCAAATCTTTGAAAAAAATTTGGAGTTATACACATTTTTCAAAAAGTTCGGAGTGGTAGAATTACTCCACTGGTAAAAAACACGGGCGAAAAAAATAAAAACAAAAAATATGCTTTTCGGCAGAACTCAGTTTAAGGAAGTAAGGAAAAGGGATGGGCGCATCGTTCCTTTTGAAGAAAAAAGAATAATAAACGCCATTTCGCGCGCGATGCAGGCGACCGAAGAGGGAAACCCGAAAGACGACGCCGAAAAAGTTTCCGAACAGGTCGAATCAAGCCTCTCCAAGAAGTACTCGAAAGAACACATCCCCACGATCGAGGAAATTCAGGACGTTGTTGAGACCGAACTTATCGTCATGGACTTCCCGAAGACGGCGAAGGCCTACATTTTATACCGCAAAGACAGAGCGGAAATAAGAGAAAAGAAAAGAGAAGTTCCCGAGAGGATCAAAAAACTTTCCGAAGAAAGCAAAAAATATTTCAGGAACGCTCTTTCGGAATTCATCTACTACCGGACGTACTCTCGCTGGATAGAAGAAGAAGGCAGAAGAGAAACATGGATCGAAACTGTTGGCCGCTACATTGATTTCATGAAAGAAAATCTGGACAATAAGCTTTCCAAAGAAGAATACGAAGAAATAAGAGAAGCGATCCTGAAACAGGAAGCAATGCCATCAATGCGTCTAATGTGGGGCGCCGGCAAGGCAACAAGAGCGACCAATGTGACCGCCTTCAACTGTTCGTTCATCGCGCCGAGCAAGCTCGAAGACTTCGCGGAGATAATGTATCTCTCCATGTGCGGCGCGGGCGTCGGCTTCTCCGTCGAGAACCAGACAGTGCAGCAGCTCCCGCAGATAAAAAAACAAACCGAGAAAAAACTTTCAAGGCACACGATTGAAGACAGCAAAGAAGGATGGGCTGATGCTCTAACACTCGGACTCAAGGCTTGGTACGACGGCAAGGACATTGAATTCGACCTTTCTAAACTCAGACCAGCCGGAGCACGCCTCAAAACAATGGGAGGGCAGAGTTCCGGACCGGAACCTCTGCGCGCGCTTCTCGATTTCGCCCGCAGAAAAATTCTCGCCAGACAGGGCCGCCGCCTTTCGAGCCTGGACGTCCACGACATAATCTGCAAGATCGGCGAAATAGTGATGGCGGGAGGCGTCCGCCGCAGCGCGCTCATTTCCCTTTCGGATCTTGATGACGCGGAAATGCGCGACGCAAAAACCGGACAATTTTATATAAAAGAACCCCAGCGCTCCATGGCCAATAACTCCGCCGTCTACGCCGAAAAACCCACCGCAACGCAGTTCCTCGAAGAATGGATCTCACTCGCAAAAAGCGGCACGGGCGAGAGGGGAATTTTCAACCGCGGGAACATACTGGAACAGATGCCAGAACGCCGAAGAAAAAGTCTTGAGCGGGACCTCTCGACTACCGGCACCAACCCCTGCGGAGAAATAATCCTGAAATCAAAGGAGTTTTGCAACCTATCCGAAGTCGTGGCGAGGGCCGAAGACACCGAAGAGACGCTCCTGAGGAAAACGCGCCTGGCCGCCATTATCGGCACCTACCAGTCCATGCTGACGGATTTCACCTATATCTCAAAGGATTGGAAAAAGAACTGCGACGAAGAGAGGCTGCTTGGAGTCTCCATTACCGGACAGTGGGATTCCCCCATCGTGAGGAACCCGGAGATATTGAAGAAGATGAGGGATGAGGCGGTTAAAACCAATGAAATTTTTGCGAGGAGATTCGGAATAAATCCGTCGCTCGCCGTAACCTGCGTTAAGCCGTCGGGAACAGTTTCCCAGCTCGTTGACGCGTCATCCGGTCTTCACCCGCGCCACGCCAAATACTACATAAGGAGAGTTCGAATCAACGCAACAGATCCCCTCTTTCACATGCTCAAGGACCAGAAAGTTCCTTACCATCCGGAAGTCGGACAGTCCGTTTCCTCGGCGAGCGTGTATGTTTTCGAATTCCCGGTGAAATCTCCGGAGAGCGCCGTCATTAAGAACGATCTCACTGCGCTGGAGCAGCTTGAATACTGGAAGACGGTCAAAATCAATTACACCGAACACAATCCGTCAGTCACGATTTCGGTCGGAGACAACGAGTGGGTTGAGGTTGCGAACTGGCTCTACGGCAACTGGAGCATGTTGGGCGGCCTGTCTTTCCTGCCTCGCGATGACCACGCCTATCTCCTCGCTCCTTACGAAGAGATAACCGAGGAGCGCTACAAGGAAATGGTAAGGAAATTCCCGCAGGTTGATTTCTCCCAGATCATAATCTATGAGAGAGAAGACAAGACCCAGGGCGCGAAGGAGCTCGCTTGCGTGAGCGGAGTATGCGAGATAGAAGAGGCAACCGTAACAGTAACCCTACCCCAATAAAATGTTTCGCGGGGGAATGAAAAGCCCTTTCTCTGCTTTCGTAATAATTACTCTCGTCGCGCTTTTCGCGGGAGCTGTTTACTATTTGTTTTTCTCTTCGGGCGAGGAATATCTCGGGAAACAATTAACTCTTCCGGGAGGAAAGATCTATTCCGCCTCAAACTGCATAGACTCCGACGAAAATCTCGGCTCCGAAGCTTACTACAATAAGGGCGGCGTTTCGGAAAAATTGCCGGATGGAACGAGGGCCACGACCTACGACTACTGTAGCGGTTCGGAGGGACAGGTGTCGGAACAAGTTTGTAAATCTTCGCTTGGCGGAAACGGGAAGCTCACTCGCAGCCAAAATATTTCGAACTGCCCCTACGGCTGCAGCGACGGCGCCTGCCTGAAGTCTCCAGTAAGCGCAAATACAGCCAAGTCATCCTATCTTGAGCCAATAGGGTGGACTGACGGCAATGCCAAATTCGAGGTCACGGGCGCCGAACTCGGAAAGATAAGCGCGCCGCCCAATCTCGTAAGCTACGAAAAGGGGGTCTCCTACCCCCAAGGAAGCGAGATAAACGCCCTAGTTCTCACGCTCCGGGTCATGACCGATAAATCCGGCTGCGTACCCCTTGACACGAGGAGGGTTCTCGACGAGGCGGGCAACATGGTATCGCCGAATACCAAGTCCTTTTCCTTTCCGGATAGCGGTGGATGCTTTGCCAAGGAAAAAACCACTTACTCCAATCAGCGCGTAATATTCGTAGTGCCGGAGAGTATGAGCGATTTTATAATTTCCACCGGAGGCCAGGAAGACATATATATTGAAGTAGTACTTGAAAACAACAGTTTACGGATACTTAATCTCTCCCAGCCGGTTCCGGGGAATTGAGAACTGAGCCTCATCGGAAACGGGGTTTCCGGTGGGGTGGACTCGAAAAAAGAAATCCCCTACAATATTCCTGTATTCCGGCGTAGCTTCTACCTGTCGGTAGACAGGCAACGATAGACCTGCCTGCCGCCAGGCAGGGCGGCAAAAAACTTTTTAGCTCCGCGGTAGCTCAATGGTAGAGCGGCTCCCTGTTAAGGAGAAGGTTGGAGGTTCGAATCCTCCCCGCGGAGCTAAGGAGTTTTTTTCGTTAAGGAGAAGGTTCCTGGTTCGCCTGCCTCGCGTCGGCGAGCTCCGCGAGTCGAGGCAGGAGTCCGGGCGCCGGAGCAGGCAATATTTTTAAATGTGCAGGGGGGTATTGAAAAGTCTCGATAATTAGGTTTTTTGTCCTTCCCGGCAAGTTTGTTTGACAAGATTTTTCTTATCTGATATAATGCCATAGTTGAATATAGAGCTAAGAGATATGGTCGAATTTCTAGAGAAAAATAAATAAATAACATGAACGGAACTATCAAGACGCTCACGGACAGAAAATTTGGATTCATTGCCCGTGAAGGCGAAACGAAGGATCTCTTCTTCCACTCCAACGAATTAAAGGGCGTGGCATTCGACGAACTTAAGGTCGGCGATGCCGTTACCTTTGAAGTCGTTGATGGCGAGAAGGGCCCGAGTGCCACAAACGTGTCACGCGCCTAAGCGCCGACTCATAAAAACCATCCGCCCAGAGGCGGGTGGTTTTTATTTACGCTGAACTATAACCCCAAACCTCCACTTATTTATTTCGAGAGTGAAATTTTTCAACTCCCTTCTTGCTATCTCTTATTCCACAATCCTGAACGCGTCCGCCATGCGAGCTAAGGAGTTTTTCCCGTTAAGGAGAATGTTCCTGGTTCGCCTGCCTCGCGTCGGCGAGCTCCGCAAGTCGAGGCAGGAGTCCAGACGCCGGAGCACTGCAGGATAAGTAAGACTAAAAGTGATAGAATAAACATATGAATGCAAAACTTATCGACCCTTCGACAGACTCAGGGTCGACCCTGAGTAAAACCGAATGGGTCGAGTGGGTCTTGCGCATCTCGGTTGCCGGTGAGTTTATCGGCCACGGTGTTTTCGCGCTACAGGGCAAGAAAGATTGGGTCGGCTGGTTTGCCAAATTTGGCATATCGGATGCGGGAACAGCAACCCAGTTGTTGTTCCTTATCGGGGTCATAGATATCGCATTGGCGATTCTCATTCTGATCAAACCAGTGCGCGCTGTTCTCCTTTGGATGGTGTTCTGGGGATTTTGGACCGCGCTCTTAAGGCCGCTTGTCGGCCTGCCGGTTTGGGACTTCGTCGAACGATGGGCTAACTGGGGAGCACCGCTTGCATTGCTTCTGCTTCGCGGGTGGCCGAGAGTGCTTAGAGAATGGTTTAAATAACGTAGAAATCGGTATCGTTCTATGGTAAAGTAAACTTTAAGCCAAATTAGACAAACTCCTCCAACCCCTACCTTCTCCCTTTCGACGTCTTGGCCTCGAAGTATTTCAGAATGCCGCCGTAGAGCGCCTCAACTTCCTGTGGCGTCCTCGTTCCCGCCAAGTATATCTCCGCCTCTTGGTCGTTCGTAATGTAATACGCCTCGGTGAGAGCGCTCACCAAATTCCCGTAAACCGTCATTCCGTACCCGCCGTGGAGATACCCCTCGTCGTCCAGGCCCAGTCTGGAGATCAAGCTGTCGTGCAGTGCTCTCGCGAGAGACACGTCCTTTTTCTCGTTGTAGACCACAAGCGTCCCGTCGTGAGCAGGGTCGGGGTTTCCGTTGTGATGAACGGACACGAGCACATCGCACTTTCTCCCGGCCGCTAACTGACACTTCTCAATCGCAATATCCACCCGGCTTTTCCTGCTGTCAATCGTCTCGTTCCCTTCTCTCGTCAAAACCACGGTCGCGCCGTCGGCCGTGAGCTTATCCCTCAGCGCATACACCACCGCCAGATTAACGTCTTTTTCTTTAACTCCGTATTTCTCGTTCACGGCGCCCCATTCACCCCCGCCGTGTCCGGCATCCAAGGCTATTAACTTCCCGGTAATCGCAGTGACAGCCAACACCTGGCTCGCAAAAACAACTCCCAATAACGCGCCGATAATCTTTTTCATTTCTTTCCGTAATTTTAACATCTCTTATGAAAATCGACTAAGCGGCCAATAATTTTACCCATAACTCCGGAGTAAACTTGACAGATGATATAATTATGTATTATTATATTTCCAGCTATTGAAATTATCTCAAATATAGCAGCAAATCGGAAAGGAGCGAAAAATGAAGCAGGCACTCTGGCACGTCGTTTTGATTTCCTTCCACGGAGACACATCTCTTGAAGAAAGGAAAATGGTCTGGGAACTCTACCAATCGCTCGCCGAAGACTGCGGAGGAGAAGAAGCCGGAATTGCACTCTTCCGGGTCGACTGGAATCTCGACCTGCGGAAGAACGTTCATCTTGTGGAGATCGCCGTCTTCCGTGACGACGCCGCCCTCCAGGCTTTCAGAAACCATCCGAAGCACAGGAAATTAACCGACATCATGCGGAACATCGCGGACTGGCAAGTAGGCGACATCCACCACCCGCCGACCCTCGCCGAAATTCCAGCCGCAGTCGCAGCCGGCTAAAAACATTCTTCCTTTCGACTCCCCTTGTTCAGCGCCACGTCCCGTAAGGACGCGGCGCTGTATTTTTTTAAACGAAAAATCCGCCTCAAGATAAGAGACGGATTTTCCATTGGCATACAGACAAAGCGGATTACTCTAGTATCCGGCAGTGGCGAAAATTCCGGTAGAGGTAGCCTTATTACTCACTGCGTCTGCCGATTCCACGACGTAATAGTACGTAGTGGAAGAGCTGAGGCCGGTGAGCGTTAGCGAGTGCGACGTAACTAAGGAAGAGTCGGATACCGTGGGAGTGCTCGTCGACGTCATATCAACCGGACTCGAATTGGAATAATACGCCTTGGATGTGGCAACCTCGTCCGTTGTCCAGGACATCGCGGAGCTTGTCGCTAAGGACGATGCGGATACCGAGGATATTATGGGCGGAGTCAGGTCGGGCGCAACGGTGGTTGTAAACATCTGGTCCGAAGAGGTCGCGAGATTACCCGCAGCGTCTCTGGAACGCACCTGATAGTGGTACGTTGTAGATGCCGCAAGGCCGGTTATGGCCTGCGAGTGGCTCGTAACCAAGGCTGAGTTCAGAGTCGTAGTGGAACCATACGCAGTAGTCGCGCCGTAGGCAATCTGGGAATCAGCTGACTCGTTGGTCATCCAACCAACCGTTGCCGAAGCGTGACTAACCGATGCCGAAATGTTAGATATGGTCGGCGCGGTCATATCAACCGTGGAAGTCGAAGTCGAGGTAGCCGTCGGCCAGTTCGGATTGGTTATGATGCCCAGAGGAAGAGTCTGGCAGACCAAGACAATCGGCTGAACGCCGTCGTGCTTCCTCAGCCACCCCGGAGCAATCAAGTGTCCTGGCGGGACTTTGGCGCAAAGCCTGCGCGAAATACCGATGCCATCGTGCAAATCATCATCCTCGTCGTCATCATCACCGGAAGTCGAAGTGGAATTCTCAAAAGACAATGGGTGTTCCTCCAGTAATTCGTTCAGCTTTTTTAGCGTCTTCGGACCCACGAAACCGACCTGCTCAAGACCATGTTTCTTCTGTAACCGCTTCACTGCCTGAGCCGTGAGTTTGCCGAAATAGCCCGAAATTATCCCTTCCGGATATATCTCCGGGTCGGC
>JBBUAV010000012.1:0-8975 GCA_038058585.1 Patescibacteria group bacterium
CAAGGGAGGCGGCGAGAGAGAAGAAGCCGCCGCTCTACACCGTGGGAGACGTCGAGGAGGTTATGAAATCGTGGCATGGGGTCGATTATCATGCGCCGCTTATCTTCGGCGCATTCAGGGTGGAATTCTTCGACGCCGGCCACATCCTGGGTTCGGCTATTATTAAAATAGAAGCCGAGGGGAAAAGCGTGGTTTTTTCGGGCGACCTCGGTAATTATCCGGCGCCCATTATCCAGCCGACAGAGAAGATCTCATCCGCGGATTACTGTCTTATAGAATCAACTTACGGCGACAGAGTCCACGAGAACGTAGACAGGCGGAAGGATTTACTCGAAGACACCATAGAAGACACGGTAAGAGCTCAAGGCACGCTCCTCATTCCGGCGTTCGCCATGGAGCGGACACAGGAACTTCTCTATCACCTGAACCAGCTATTCGAGGGAGGCCGCGTGCCGCGCGTTCCGGTATTTATAGACAGCCCCCTGGCCATAAAACTAACGGCTGTTTATAAAAAATACGAGGACTCTTTTAATAAAGAAACCCTGGACATTGCCCGCTCCGGAGACGATATCCTTAATTTTTCCGAGCTGCGTCTCACGCTCACCACGGAACAGTCCAAATCCATAAATAACATAAAGGGCCCGAAGATCGTTATTGCCGGGTCGGGGATGTCTCAGGGAGGGAGAATTCTGCACCACGAAATACGATATCTTCCCGACCCCAAGAGCACAATATTATTCGTCGGTTTTCAGGGTGCAGGTTCTTTGGGGAGGCTGATACTCGACGGCGCCACGGAAGTTAAAATATTTGGAGAGAGGGTTCCCGTGAGATGCAGGAAAATTGTGATACCCGGCTATTCCGCCCATGCCGACCAGCCCAGGCTCATAGAGTGGCTGAAGCCGATGCGCCTTTCGTTAAATAAGGTTTTTGTAGTACAGGGAGAGGTTAAGGTGAGCGAAGCATTGGCTCAGAAGATAAGGGACGAACTGGCTGTTTTTACCGTCCTTCCCAAGGAGGGCGATTCGGTCAGCCTGTAGTTGAGTATAAATTTTCGAAGGGTTAAGATTTATAGGTCATGCTCAAGAATTCCGTCAATCACAATCATGGCGACGGTGTTTATCACCTTAAATATAAAGTTTGCGTATCCGGATCCGCAGACACGACTCATTGCGACCCTTCGGCCGTGGAGAAGGCTCGCGAGATGGGCAAACTTGTCGCCGAACACAATATGATCCTTATTACCGGAGCGACAACGGGCATACCTTATTGGGCCGCGAAGGGGGCGAAAGAGGCCGGAGGAATGGTTATAGGGGTATCTCCGGCCGCGTCCAAGGCCGCTCACGTGAAAAGCTACAGACTTCCCCTGGATTACCACGACGTTATCGTCTATACGGGATTCGATTATTCCGGGAGGAACTTGCTTTTGGCGAGGTCTTCGGATGCCATAATTACCATTTGCGGTAGAATAGGAACATTGAATGAATTTACGATCGGGTTCGAGGATCGCAAGCCACAGGGGATCCTTTTGGGGACCGGGGGGATGACAGATATGATCAAAGAGATCATAGAGAAGGCCCACCGCGGCCCGGGAAAGCTGATCTTTGACTCAAAACCCGAAGGGCTCCTCGAAAAAATAATAGCCGTCCTGGAGTCCGAGGAGAAAGAAATTGATTCAAGCGACTATCCCGCCGTAAAAACGGCGCGCGGATAGGCAAAGGTCGTTTATTTTATTTATAGAATATATGCCACGCAAGTCTTCCAAACCAAAACCAATAGGCGAAGTAACTCACTTTTTCGGTCACCTGGGCGTCGCGATAGTTAAATTCAATAAGAACGTGGACATGGGAGAGAGAATAAAATTCAAGGGCGCGAATACCGAATTCGAAGAAGCAATAAAATCCATGCAGTACGACCACAAGCCAATCGAGTCGGCCAAGAAGGGTCAGGAGGTAGGAATTAAAGTAGGCGAAAAAGTGAGGGAAGGAGACAAGGTTTACGCCGCTGAATGAGTAGATTGGCGGTTGTCTTCCGCGAGGCGGGCGTTATGTCCGCAACCACCATCGGGGCGGGTATGTTCGCCTTGCCTTATGTGTTCACGAAATCCGGCTGGTTAGTCGGGCTTTTTTATTTGTCCGCCCTCGTGATTTTAATAGTATTTATACATCTTATTTACTGGAGGGTGCTCGTTGCGACGGATGGCAGAAAAAGGCTCTTGGGGCTCGTCAAAGAACATGGAGGAATATTCGGTTATTATGTTGGTTTCATATCCATCGTTATTGGATTGCTCCTTGCGCTAGTCATATATCTTATTTTGGGCGCTCAGTTCATAAAAATCCTTTGGCCCCAAGCGGGATATTTTTTGTCTCTTCTGCTTTTCTGGGCCGTAAGCGTTTTGCCGCTTCTCTTTAAGGAGAGAAGAATTATTACATTGGAAATTCTTGGAATATTTTTCATGGCCGCCATAATATTGCTCGTTTTTCTGACTTCGGATGTCGGGAGATGGTTGTCATATGTCCCGATCGCCGAAACAAAAAACCTGCTTCTGCCCTTCGGCGTGGTGCTTTTCTCTTTGGCCGGCTGGACGGCGATAGAACCGCTCTATTCCACAAGGAAAGACTCCGGCCAGTCGATTTCTCTTCCAGTGGTTTCTTTTACGCTCGGGACCCTGCTCACCGCGTTTCTCTATTTATTCTTTGTGGTTGGTATATTGGGTTCGGCCTCTACGATAATGCCCGACGCGGTATCCGGTTTATCCAACTGGTCGCCATGGAAGCTGGGGATTTTGAGCGCACTGGGTCTTTTCGCCATCTGGACTTCGTATATGCCCATAGGCCTGGAGGTAAAAAATTCTCTTATAGATGACCTGGGATGGAAGCCGACCCGGAGTCTCTTTGTGGTAATCTTTGCGCCGATACTCCTCGTCTTTTCCGGATTCAATAATTTTCTGAGCGTTCTTGGTCTTGCGGGCGGCGTTTTTTTGAGCATGCAATATCTCTTTATGGCCTGGGTGGGACTGAAGGTTTTAAGTCTCTCTCGCGTGAAGAGGGTTTTACTCGGTCTCGTGTCCGTCACATTTTTTTTGGGCACAATTTACGAGATCTATTATTTTGTAGTAGGCCCCCACACCTAACAATAAGTGGCGAGTAGTGTTTGCTTACTATTAAGTGTGGGGGTAGGGTAATTGTAAGTCTACCCCCGTAGTTCAACGGATAGAATATCTCCTTCTTCACCCCGCATCCTTCAATTATGTCCCTGTAGTTCAATTGGATAGAACGTCGGCCTCCGAAGCCGAAGATTGGCAGTTCGAGTCTGCCCGGGGACACTTGCGGGAAAGGTGCGAGGCGGGGGAGGTGATCAAGGTTCCCTGCCTGCCGGCAGGCAGGAATTCCTCGCGAGGGCACCAAAAATTTCAGTTCGGACTTGATAAGTCTGGTTTTGTAATATAGTCTTTAATCAGATTTTCAGAAAAAATACATATCCAGAGAGGAGGTAATCACCGCATGGCGACGGAAGAGAGACACTTCAGGTCCCTTCGTGAGAGAACCCACTATTTGGGTGACTTCTATACTTCTCTTGCCTGCTGCCTTCTCGGCGGCAACAAGAGCTTGAATATGACGGGCTTCGGCGACATTCTTTATCACGACCGGGGTCTCGTCCTGGAAGTTAAGGGTTGCGACAATCATCATTTTTTCAAGATTTTCACGGAACAGCTCGATGCCTACCTCGCGAACGAACTGTTTCCGAACCGCTGGTACGTCCTTTTCGGTTACCGCAACGGTAATCACAACGGCGGCTGCTTGAGCCGGAACACTCCTACGCCGAGATCCCTTGATGAGTTTCTGGCGGCACACACCGTGTTTATGTGCGTCATAGATACGGCGGTTCTGGATGCGATAAGGAAGGTTTCCGGAACGGTCAGGTTCCGGCGCCGCGGCGATGATTGCGAGGTGGTTAAGGTTAACCGTACTATCGTAAACAAGTTCGGGACGGTTCCGGACGAGATGTTCAGGATGCTGAAACTTAACCCCAAATCTTTCAGAGTGGAAGTCAAGAACGCGGATATTCGCTTCCGCGGGTTCCAGATGAAATTTGAATGCACCTTGATCCTTCCGCGCAAGACGTTGCGGAGGGTAGTGGATCCTCTTTTCGAAACCGGGGCCGTGGGTTTGCTCCGGATATAAAAGCGCCTCTTGTGTATTTTCAGGGGGCGCCGATTTTTTAAGCTCGACGTACGGGGAGGCAATATCCGTGAGCTATAATACAGATAAATGAATAAATCCGAGGAACTTCTAAAACTTGAATCAGAATTGGCAGCCGACGAATCTCTCCCGCTCCGCGGATCCAATCTTGTGTTTGGCGAAGGAAATCCCGATTGCGAGATTATGTTCATAGGGGAAGCCCCGGGATATTACGAAGACAAACTGAAGCGTCCTTTCGTGGGTCGGGCGGGCCAGCTTTTGGACAGACTGATCCAGGAGGTCGGATGGAGAAGGGAAGATGTTTATATTACGAACATCGTAAAAAGAAGGCCGCCGGAGAACAGAGACCCGTTACCCGATGAGATAGGGTCATATTCTCCTTATCTCAGAAGACAAATAGAGATAATAAATCCCAAGGCCATTGTTGCCCTGGGAAGGTTCGCAATGAATTACTTTCTGCCGGACGCAAAGATATCGCGCGATCAAGGAAGGGTTTTTAAGGATAACGACAGATTTTTAGTTCCCCTGTATCATCCGGCGGCCGCCCTGCGGTCGACTGACGTTTTGGAAAAACTGCGGGAGAGTTTTCTGAAGCTGCCGAAAGTAATTCTCAACGGTAATTCTTTTGTGGAGAGCCTCCCGGAACCGCGCAAGGCGAAAGAATCAAAGCCGCCGCAGCCGAAGCTCTTCTGAAATTCTGATATAATTGAAACGTGAGCTTTGCCCCAGTCTATTTGATTTACAGGCTCTTCTACCGCTTGGGCGCCTTTTTCCATCATTGGTATATAGACGGAACGAGGAAAATAACCCACAGGTTCGTTTCTGTCTTCGAAAATGCCGACCGAATTCTCGCAATCCGCGTAACCCTGCGTTATTTTTTCCACCCTCTTTACAGGGATTACACCGCCTTGGGCAGGATACTGGGAGTGGTTTTCCGTTCCGGCAGGATTTTGATTGGACTGGTTATTTACGGTTTCCTCCTTGTTGTTTTTTCGGTCATTCTTATAATTTGGATTTCCATACCGCCGCTCATAATTTTATATGTCTGGAGAAAATAAAAAGTACGAAGTTTATTTCGCCGACCCGAGGCTTTCCATGACGCTTCCGGGAAGGCTTATTGTGCGCGTTTCCGGATACGTAGCTTATCTCGTTCTTGTCGCTACGGACTTCACCTTTTTGATTTCGGACGTGCCATGGGTAAGAGCGTTGGGAATATTTTTAATCCTTTTCCTCATCGACAGACTATTGCACCTTGGCGAACCCGATAAGCATCTGAACGAGCTGCCCGAATCGGGACGTATAAATCTTGCGGGCTACGTGAGGCCGAAGGTCTTTTCTGCCATCGAGAAAGCCTTCGACAGAAGTTCGATATCCGGAAGGAATTTTTTTCTGGAGGTCATTCGGCAATTTTTGGATTTCCCGGAGATCGAAGACGGTCTTAAAAGGCTGGATGTAAAACCGGACGAGTTCAGACAGAAAATCGAGAGTCTGCTTTCGGAGGGCGACGGAGAAAGCGGGCATTTATCAAAAAAGGAAAGATCCGAGAAAATAGAGGAATTGATTTCCCGGGCTTTCCTTGAGGCGCTTGACGCAAGGCATAGATTCATAGAATCATCCGATGTCTTTTCCGTTGTGCCTTTGGTTGAGGACGGCATGGTCAAAAGGATTTTCAACACCTTCTCAATCGAGGCGGGAGATATGGGCCGAGCTCTGATTTTGAGTTCGGTGGGCCGCGGAAGATTTATAAATAAACTTCCCGTGAGCCTCTCTGGTTTCGTTCTGGGACCGGACATGCGTGTAAGGCACAGGATCATGAACCGGGCCTGGACAAGCCGGCCAACCCCGACACTCGACAGATATTCTACGGACTTTACCGACCTTGCCCGCCGAAACGAAGCGGGGTTTCTGATAGGCCACGATGCCGAATTCAAGAGGGTAATAGAAACATTGGCGAGGCCCATTAACCCGAACGTCCTTTTGGTAGGGGAGGCAGGAATAGGAAAAGAAACCCTGATTGCGCATCTCGCCCTTAAGCTCACCAAAGACGACGTCCCGGAGTCTCTTTTCGACAAGAGACTGGTTTCCCTGGAACTTCAGAATCTCGTTGCCGGGGCTCCGCCCGAAGAGCTCAACGCCCGTATCAAAAATATCGTCGAGGAGATAATACTGGCGGGGAATATAATCCTCTACGTTCCCGACATACACAATTTGGTTAAGACTTCCGGCACCGCCTATCTTTCGGCGGCCGACGAGCTAATGCCGATTATAAAAAACAACCTTTTTCCCGTCGTTGGCACCACTTATCCCAGGGAACTCAAGCAATATGTGGAAGCGAGAAGCGATTTTGCGAGCCTCTTTGAGATAGTGAGGGTCAACGAAATAAGCGAGGATGAGGCGGAAAAAATAATGGCCTACGACAGCCTTCTCCTCGAGAAGAAATTCGGAATAACAATAAGCTTCGGAGCTATAAAAAAATCAGTGAAGCTTGCCAAGAAATATTTCCAAAACAAGTTTTTGCCTTCGAGCGCCGAGGAGCTGCTGAAGAGCGCCGTGATCGATGCCAAAAGGCGGGGAGAGAAGTTCCTGGGTCCGGATCTGGTGATCAAGGCCGCGGAGGAAAAAGTTAACGTCCCGATACATGAGGTTACCGAAGCCGAAGCCGGCAAGCTTCTCAACCTGGAGGAAGTAATTCACGAGCGCCTGATTGGACAGGATGAAGCCGTAAAGGCGGTGGCGAATGCGGTTAGAGAATACAGGAGCGGCCTCACGAGGAGAGGGGGACCTATTGCCAGCTTCCTTTTTGTCGGTCCTACGGGAGTCGGGAAAACAGAACTGGCGAAGATCCTCGCCAAAATCCAGTTCGGGTCGGAGAAGGCCATGATCCGATTCGATATGACCGAATATCAGGACAAACAGAGCTTTTATAGGTTCATAGGCTCTCCGGACGGCAGTACCTCTGGGGCGTTGACCGACGCGGTCTTACAAAAGCCTTACGGCCTCGTGCTACTCGACGAATTCGAAAAAGCGTTCCCGGACATACTTAATTTGTTCCTGCAGGTTTTGGATGACGGAAGACTGACCGATAACACGGGAAGAATAGTCGATTTCCAAAACACCATAATAATCGCAACCTCCAATGCCCATTCGGATATCATAAACGAAGCCTTGAATAAGGGGGAATCGATGGCGGACATAACGGACTATCTAAAGAGGAAACTGGTGGATGTTTTCAAGCCGGAACTTTTGAACCGTTTTTCTAAAATAATAGTTTTCAGGAATTTGGAACCGGCGGATCTCGAAAAGATAGTTATGTTGAATTTGAGCGATTTTTCTTCGGTGGTCGGCGAGCAGGGAATCGCAATGGACTTTGAACCCGGGGCGGTGAAGAAAATCGCCAAACTTGGCTATGACCCGGCCTTCGGCGCGCGTCCCCTCCGCCGGATCATAGAAGAGAAATTAAGGTCGCCATTGGCCGTGAAGCTGTTGGAGAAGAAAATTCAGAGAGGCAGCCGCGTAAAACTCGTGACAAAAGGCGACGATTTTGATTTTGTGGTCCAAGACAACTGAAATGAGGATAAAAATAGACATCAACATGAAAGTGGGCCGCGTTGTCAAATATTTTATTTTGAGCGACATCGTGCTTCTCACGGGTTGGGGGCTGGTTGAGCCGGTATTCGCCATATTCGTGATAGAAAAAATACCCGGAGCGAGCGTGATTACCGTTGGCATATCGGCCGCTATCTATTGGATAATCAAGTCCACCCTGCAGTTGCCCATAGCCAATTATCTCGACAGGACGGACGGCGAAAAGGACGATTTTTATGCCTTAATAACCGGGCTTTTTATCGCTTCCATATCGGCCACGCTCTTTGTCGTGGTCCGGGAGATCTGGCAGCTCTACCTAGTTCAGGCGGTGCACGCGGTCGGTTTCGCGCTTTATTTTTCTTCCTGGGCGGCCATATTCTCGAGACACCTCGACAAGGATAGGATTTCTTTCGACTGGGCCCTTAATAGCACGACGGTCGGCATAGCCGCCGGCATAAGCGGGCTTATCGGCGGGATTGTAGCAGGAGGGATAGGATTCACGCCACTTTTTGTGTTCTGCGGAATTCTCTCGGCCGTCGCCGCCATGATCCTGCTTTTGGTTCCGGATTTGGTTTTGCCGCGAAGCCAGTCCAGCGTTGTCGTCCCTCCCGTAATAAAAGAAAAGCCGCCGTCGAAAATAGGCTGACCCCTTAAGATCATATGAGAGAAGCAACTAACGGCGAGGTTGCCGAAATACTGGGCGAAATCGCCGCTTATTTGGATATGCGGGACGTCCCCTTCAAACCCAGGGCCTACGAAAAGGCCGCCGCCGCCATCGAAGGAATGGATGGCGGAGTCGCGGATATTTACAAGAGGGGCGGGATAGTTGCCCTTGAATCCATACCGGGAGTCGGGTTCTCAATCGCCGAAAAAATAGAGGAACTCATTAAAACCGGACACCTTAAATACTACGAAGAACTCAAGAGAAAAACGCCGGTAAAACTCGCGGAATTTAAAGGAATCGAGGGGATAGGCCCCAAATCCATCAAGAAACTCTACGTTAAGCTTGGCATAAAAACGTTGGCCGACCTCGAAAAAGCGGCCCGTGCCGGAAAGATATCCGCGCTCGCAGGTTTTGGGAGAAAGAGTGAAGAGAATATCCTGAAGGGTATAGAATTCGTGAGAAAATCCGGCGGAAGATTCGTCTTGGGATCTGTAACACCCGAGATCAGGACCATGGAAAAACAGTTG
>JBBUAV010000013.1:0-2621 GCA_038058585.1 Patescibacteria group bacterium
CTGGCCCCCTTCGGCCTCCCTGCCGGCTTCTACATCTTCGGCCCGAAGGAGATGATTGACGAGCTGGAAAGGATGGGAATAATGGTCGAGGCGTATGGTAATGGATTTCGCGGTGGCCGAGTGAGCCAAGAAGAGATGATCCGATTATTTTCTGTGGCCAAAATTAATTTGGGCCTTAATCCCGCGCCGGGATATTTCAACAAAAACTCCATTGGCCGCCTGCTTTTTCGGCGCTCTATGAATAAGATCGTTCCTGACTTTCATCTCATCCACAATTTTAACTCTCTCTTACGTCGTGGTATTCCGCAAATCAAAGGAAGGCATTTCGAAATTCCCGCCTGCGGCGGATTTGTGGTAACTTCACCGGCGGACGACCTTGAAAATTATTATGTTCCGGGCAAGGAGACGGTGCTCCACGGAAGCATGGCCGATCTTGCGGAAAAAATACGCTATTATCTTAAACATGACGAGGAGCGCGAAGCGATTGCCAGGGCAGGCTACGAGCGCACGCTTGCCGAACATACATATCAAAAGCGCTTTAAGGCGCTCTTCGGGCAGATGGGATTAAACACATGAAACAACACCCGCTTGTTTCCATTATTATTCCTGCTTACAATGCCGCAAATTACGTAAAGGAGGCCATTGACTCGGCGCTTTCGCAAATCTACCACAATATCGAAATTATCGTAGTGGACGACGGTTCCACCGATGATACGAAAAAGATACTCGAGCCGTATGTACGCGGCAATAAGATCAAATATATCTATCAAGGGAATAAGGGCCTTTCCGGGGCGCGCAACACAGGCATTAAGGATTCCTTGGGTGAGTATGTGGCGCTTTTGGACACAGACGATATTTTCTTGCCGGAGAAAATTGAAAAACAAGTTGAGCACCTGGAAACCGATCCCGCCTGCGACGTGTCATATTGCGACTTGTATCATTTTTGGGATGAACGGCCGAGCGAGTTAATGAAACTCAATTACAGGTATTATTCCGGCCATGATGTGCTGCCCAACCTTTTGGAGCGCTCTTTCATCGCGCCCGTGACGGTTGTTTTCAGGAGAAAGGTTTTTGAGAAATACGGATATTTTGACGAGGCGATAAGACAATACGCAGAGGACTTCGAATTTTGGTTGCGCCTGTCGTATCACGGCGCGAATATCTGTTTTTTGCCGGATATTTTGGCAAAATTGAGACTGAGACGCGAGGGTAATATCCAGGGTCTGTCTAATCAACCCAAAATGAAGCTTACCGCGCTTAAGGTTGTTGAGAATTTATGTCAAGAAATGAGCGTGGAAGATCGCTTGCGTTACCATATAAAATCTCACTTAAAAACCTTTCGTCTTAAAACTGCTTTTTCTTATGCCATGGTAGGTGATAAGACCGGAGCTAGCCGTTTTATCTCCGAGGCATTTCGGGACTATCCGCTCGGACGCGTTTTTTCGGCGGCTATTCGGGTTTTTATTTCCATTGTCCCAGTCATTCTTTTGCGATGGTTTGCAGTTAAGTTTTATTATTCAAAAAGAGCCATGCTTTTGCGGAAAGTATAATAGTAATTTTTGGACGGTATGGGATAATATGCTAATGAAAAAAGGAACAGCGCTTATAACCGGCGGCGCGGGATTTATAGGGTCTCACACTGCGGATACTCTTTCAGAAAGAGGCTATCGGGTGAGAATACTTGATAATCTTGAGCCAATTGTCCATAGGGGGAAGTGGCCGAAATATATTCTAGGCAAGGGATATGAACTTATAAGGGGCGATGTGCGACGCAAGTCGGACTGGATTCGTGCTCTTCGTGGCGTTTCATACGTGTACCACCTTGCGGCTTATCAGGACCAAAGGTCTGATTTCAGCAAATTTTTCCACGTAAATACCGTTGGCACGTCTCTCCTTTATGAAGTTGTGGTTGGCAATAAGCTGCCATTAAAGAAAATAATTCTAGCCAGCTCCCAATTTGTCTACGGGGACGGTAAGTACGGGTGCAGGCATAACAAAAAATTATTTTATCCCGGATTAAGGAGTCTTTCCGACCTGAAAGACGGAAAGTTTGATATACGCTGTAGTCATAACTCCCTGGCGACATTCACGCCTTTTTACGAGGACCAGCCGGTTAACCCAACCAACTCCTACGGGCTTTCCAAATATGCCCTGGAAAATTTATCCCTGAAATTCGGGAAAACATACAAAATACCAACTACCGTTTTAAGGTATTCCATCGTCCAGGGTCCACGTCAGTCTCCTTATAATCTTTACTCCGGAGCATTGCGTATCTTTACCGTGCAAGCCCTGGACAATAAACCGATTACCGTCTACGAAGACGGCATGCAGACGAGGGATTTCGTCAATATTAATGACGTGGTGAGCGCGAACCTCGTTGTTCTCAAAAACAAGAAATCCGATTACGGGGTTTTCAATGTCGGCGGAGGGGAGGCGCACGGGGTTCTGGATTTCGCAAAACTTATCAAGAAAACTTCTGGTTCGCCGTCCAGGATCTTGGTCGGGGGCTTCAGAAGGACGGATACGCGCAACGCGGTCTCCGATATATCCAAACTGAAGAAGCTCGGATGGAGGCCGAAATTCTCCATCGAGAAATCAGCCAAAGATTACATCGATTGGTA
>JBBUAV010000014.1:0-1750 GCA_038058585.1 Patescibacteria group bacterium
TACTCCTTTCAGGTGTTAAGCCCACTGGGCGGCCGCATATCGGCAACTATTTCGGCGCCATGAAGCAGTTCGTCGAGCTACAGGGCAAGTATGAATGTTATATCTTCATCGCTGATCTCCACGCCTTGACGACCGTTCAGAACAAGGAAGAGCTTGAAGAGAATACAGCCGGTGTTCTCCTCGACTATATGGCCATAGGCCTTGACCCGGAGAAGGTTACGCTTTACAAGCAGTCCGACGTTCCGCAAGTGACGGAGCTTGCGTGGATCTTTAACTGCCTTACCACCGTGCCGTATCTCGAGCGAGCACATGCTTACAAAGACGCCGTTGCCAACGGCAAAGAACCGAATGTGGGTCTTTTTGACTACCCCATGCTTATGGCAGCCGATATTCTGGTTCAGGACACCGATGTAGTGCCGGTAGGGCAGGATCAGAAACAACACATAGAAATTGCCCGCGACACGGCAGAAAAATTCAATAGAATTTTTCAAAAATGCTTCAAGCTGCCCGAGCCGCTCATTCTTGATACCGTTGCGACAGTACCCGGCACCGATGGCAGAAAGATGAGCAAAAGTTACAACAACACCATTCCGCTTTTCGGCTCGGATGAAGAAATAGAAAAGGCGATTATGGGTATTGTCACGGATTCCAGCTCCGATGTGCCGACCAATGTTTATGCCATTCACTCACTCCTGCGAGCGAAAGATGAACTCGACCGACTCTATGCCGCGAATAAAGGCCAGTACAAGAAGCTCAAGGAAATTCTCATTGAGGACATGAAAAATTTCATAAGGCCGATGCGCGAGAGGAGGCAGGCGCTCGAGAAAGACAAGCAAGTCGTGCTCGAAATCCTGAAATCCGGCGGCAAAGTCGCCCGCGAACGGGCGGAGAAGAAGATGGAGGAAGTGAGGAAGCTTGTGGGGCTCAAATTATACTAATTTCTAATTAACCTAATGGAAAGGACGCTAATCAAAGACCTGAAAAAAAAGACCGGGCAGGAAGCCAGTATTTCAGGTTGGGTGGATGTGAGGAGGGACCAGGGAAAGATGGTATTCTTTGATATCCGAGATATTTCCGGCCGAGTGCAGTCGGTTGTTTTGCCGAAGGCCGAAGCGATGGAGACGGCCAAATCCCTGCGTTCCGAATGGGTGGTAGAAATCCGCGGCAAGGTCAATGAACGTCCGGAGAAGAACAGGAATCCGGAAGAAGAAAACGGCAACATAGAACTCGAAATACTCTCGATAAAGATTTTGAACGAAGCGGAAACGCCGGCCATAGACGTAGGAAGCGACGGCAGAGAGATAGGCGATGAACATCGTCTTGAATACCGCTATCTCGACCTTCGCCGCCCGAGAATGCAGAAGAATATCAAAATGCGGCACAAGGTAGCCAAATTTATCCGCGACTTTTTGGATCGGGAGAATTTTTTCGAAATAGAAACACCCTTTCTTACCAAGTCCACTCCGGAAGGCGCGCGCGACTACATCGTGCCCTCGCGATTCTATCCCGGTAATTTCTACGCTTTGCCACAGTCGCCTCAGCAATACAAACAGCTTCTCATGGCCTCGGGTCTCGAGCGTTATTTTCAGATTGTGCGATGTATGAGAGACGAGGATACTCGCGGAGACAGACAGCCGGAATTTACCCAGCTCGACCTTGAGATGAGCTTCGTCGAACGTAAAGACGTGATGGCTGTGAACGAAAAATTACTTATTGAGATTGTAAAAAATCTTTATCCAGAGAAGAGAAT
>JBBUAV010000015.1:0-1082 GCA_038058585.1 Patescibacteria group bacterium
TTTACTCCGGCAACCAAAAGGCCTTTATTCTGAAACTTGGCGATATAATCGTTATTGACCTCGTATCGGTGGCGGTGCCTTTCGAAAATTTTGTCGGCGCCGTATAATTTCCGGCTCGCGCTTTCGGGATGAAGCTTGCACGGATACGCCCCCAGCCGCATTGAGCCGCCCATTTTCTTTTCTTTAAGCTTTTCTATCTGCTCGGCCATTGTGCATATGACGGGATGGCTGGTCTTGGGTTCGACCTCCGTCGTGTGTGCACCGGAAAGTTTACATACATTCCTGGCAAATTCTATTACCGCCAGCTGAAGGCCATAGCACAAGCCGAGAAAAGGAATGTTTTTTGTCCGCGCAAAATTGATGGCCCTTATTTTTCCTTCGACTCCCCTTTTTCCGAATCCCCCTGGGACTATGATGCCGTCAAAATTCGCCAGTTCCGCCACCGCTTTGGGGTTTTTCTCGTACTGCTCGGCGTCGAGCCAGGTTATCTCCGGCTTTCTTCCCAATGACCACGCGGCATGCTTGACCGCTTCGATAACGGAAAGATACGAGTCGGCGAGCACGAAGTCGCCGGTGTTAAAATATTTGCCCACAATTCCGATCTTCACGGGACGGGTCGAACTTTTTATCTTGGCGACCATAGCATTCCATTTCCTGAAATTTCTCTTATTGGGAGTGAGACCAAATTTTTTCAATATTCTTCTGCCCAGGTTGTCTTTCTCAAAGTTAACGGGTATCTCATAGATGGAACCCTCGATGTCGGGAGCGGAGATTACGTCCTGTTCGGCAACGTTGCAGAAGTTGGATATCTTGTTTTTTCGAACTTCGTCCAGCGGCCGGGAAGAACGGGCAATTATGACATCCGGCTGGATGCCGGCATAGTTCAGCGAGCGGACGGCATGCTGGGTCGGTTTTGTTTTCATCTCCCCGACCATTTTGGGAATAGGAATATAACTGACCAGCATGAATAAGATCTTTCCGGGCATCCTTAGTTTCATTATCCTGGCCGTTTCCAGGAACAGAAGGTTCTCGTATTCGCCCACCGTGCCGCCTATCTCCACCAGAACGAAGTCGGCTTTCGT
>JBBUAV010000016.1:0-8263 GCA_038058585.1 Patescibacteria group bacterium
CCTGTAAAGCAGGACTGGTCTCGAGAAACTCGGCGCTTCGGCCAAAGCCACGCTCCTTGGTATTTCCACTTCAAAAACCGGATGAGGAAAATGCCGCCGGAGATTTTTGGCCACTTCCCGACTGAGCTTTTCCCTCTTGTCGTACATGGTGATCAGGGCCCCGGCGATCTTCAGTGAATGCCCCACGTTCTCCTGGACAAGGTTAATCGTCTGAAGAAGCTGGCCTATGCCTTCCAGGCTGTAATACTCCGCCTGAACTGGTATCACAACCTCATCGCTCGCGACGAGACCGTTCACGGTAAGGAGGCTCAAGCTTGGCGGAAGATCTATGAGCACATAATCATACTTGTGCCGGATACTGTTCAGAAATTTCCTCAAAAAAAATTCCCGCTCCGGCAGATTAATAAGCTCGACGAGCGCTCCAGCGAGGTTTGGAGCGGAAGGCACGAAATGGTAATTGAAAATCTGCGTCGGCCTTATTGTCTTCTCGGCAGAGACTTCGCCAATAACTCCATGGTAAATGCCGGGGTGATTTTCAAGGTGATTATGACCGAGTGCCGAACTCGCGTTCGCCTGAGGGTCAAAGTCAACCAAAAGAACTTTCCGTCCGGAGGCGGCAAGATACGCTCCCAAATTAACGGCAGTCGTGGTCTTTCCCACTCCTCCCTTTTGATTGCAGATGGAAATTACGCGCGCCATAAATTCAATAAAATTTATCCTGAGTCTACTTGCGATGAACCCGTCGAACCCATCGAAGGATTATCTTTACTCTACAAGAAAAATGTGGCATTATCAAGCGGAGAAAAAGCCCGGGTGGCCTGTCTCGACTCGGCTACTCATCCGTTTCGCCAAGTCGAGCCGAGGCGGACGGAACTGGCTTGCTTCACTCTCTCCGGCAGAGTAAGTAAGCATACGAAATATATTCCGTATATATCTTAAAAAGCTTGGTTGCCCAAAAATTCTATACCGGTAAAACCAACAATATTGGTCGACGGCTCGCCGAACACAATTCCGGAAAAAGTCGTTATACAAAAAGACATAAACCCTGGGAACTGGTTTATTCAGAAAATTTTCCTTCTGAAAAAGAAGCTGCACAAAGGGAAAAATATCTGAAATCAGCAGCCGGTAGAAAATGGCTTAAAAATGTATACTTAAAAAGTTAATAATGCCCGGGTGGCGGAACTGGCAGACGCGCAGGACTCAAAATCCTGTGATCGCAAGGTCGTGTGGGTTCGACCCCCACCCCGGGCACAGCAATCCGGATACTGAATTCGCTTCTACCTGTTACGATATCCCTTTTCAGTAATTCTCCGATTTTATAATCAGATCTTTTTCCGGATTTTCCAGTTTCAAGTTCTCGATTATTTTCCCGGCTACGTACTCGGGTTCCATATAGGTATCGTACTCCACGGGCTTTCTCTCTCCGAAAAGTCCGGTTTTTATCCCGCCCGGATACACGGCGATGACCGAAACGCCCTTTGGTTCAAGGGCCAATTTAAGGGCCTCGGTAAATCCCCTTGCGGCCCACTTGCTCGAGGAATAAATCGCCGACCGAGGCCGGCCAGCAAGGGCGCTCGCAGAAACGATATTCACAATGGCCCCGCTCTTCTGTTTTTTCATGAACCGCATGGCGGCGCGCGAGCCGTATACGGTCCCGAAAAGGTTGACCTCCATGACCTTGTGAGCTTCTTTCATGTCTATTTCCTCTATTTCCGAATGGGGACCAGTGATCCCGGCGTTATTGATCCAGATGTCGATCCTGCCGAATTTTTCAACCGCGAACTCGGCCAGGTTATCCATATTGGATTCCTTGGTGACATCCGCGACAAATGGGACGGCGCCGGTCTCCACCGCCGAATTCTTCAATTCTTCTCCGGAGTTGGAACTCACAACAACAATCGCTTTTTCCCGGACAAATATTTTGGCGAGCGCCTTGCCAAGCCCGCCGCTTGCCCCCGTGATGACCACTATCTTTCCGTTGATTTCCATTTTCCCCGTAAAATTATTTTTGATGATCACTCGATTGGGGCAATTTCTTCATATGATTCCAACGCCTTGTCCGTAAATTCGTTGGCCTTAGTAACGTACTCGTTCCCGTCTCTGCCGGTGAACTTTATCCATCTGTCCCCTTTGTCTAGTTTCGGGAGACCGACGATCTGCCCAATGGCGTCTCTTATCACTTCTTTCGTCTTATACTTTTCGCCGAATTCCTCCGCCTCAATATCTTTCATGGGAACCAGATAAAAATCCTGTTCCTCAAGCTCGGGACTCTCAGGAAAATATCCCCTAAAGAACCCTTTGGGCATGAGGAGCGGATTTTCTTTTTTCCCTTCTTCTATTTTTTCCTCCGGCTCCTGTGGCGGAATCGCCGGCTCGTATGGAATTTCCTGCGGGGCAATGCCCATGTTTTTATATCTGAATTTTAGCTCATTTGTGCCCAGGGTGGGAGTTGAACCCACATGAGCTTGCGCTCGACGGATCTTAAGTCCGTTGCGTCTGCCAGTTCCGCCACCCGGGCACCTCGCACTTATTCTGATTCAGGGAATAAATAAGGTCAAGAAAATAGAATGAGCAGCTTCTGTGCGGTTGTGATGAAGCTGCTCATGGGCCTATACTATTGGCCTGGTCTTCGTTCTCGGGATCTTCCTGGAATATCCGGCTGTCTCCGTGAACTACCACCATGTTGGTTTTCCGCAAGCCGTTCAGCCGCTCCGGGTAATTGAGCTGCCGCAGTAATCCTACGGTCGCGACGAAACTCACGAACGACTTCAGGTCAACGTTTTCAGAGGCCCCCATCACAAAAGCATCGTGGCTACCTTCCCTATCGACTTCTATGCTCTCGTAAATGGGGAAAATAGGCTCGATCCTACGGGGGCCATCTTTAAAGGTTAGAAGGTGAACGAACGGGATATCTTCCTTGTCTTTGCCGTTCTTCTTCACTCGGCATCACCTCCTTTCTATTACTACTTAAATTCTATAACTCAACGGCTGTCAAGTTAAGGCGTGATTATGCACACCTCCGGTTTGCCGAATCGATATCAGGGGTATGTTTAGATGATCTTTCCGCCGCCCAGTCCGTGGATGAAGGTTTTATAATCCTTTTTGAAAAATCTCCGCGCGATGTGGAATATTCCGTAGGTGATGAAAAAGGCCGCGAAGACGTCTATGGTGTAATGCAGGTGGCCCAAAATAACGCCGACCCCGGCCACAACCGACGCGAACAAAAAAGCGAACCGCAGTTTCCGGTTTCCCCAGAACATCAGAGCCATGAGGAACGGGAGGCCCGTATGACCCGAAAAGAAAAGATCGCCTCCGAATGCCACGTACCTGATTACGTCGTCGGAATCCGCCCTAAGGATTATCTGCTCCGGAGAAGGTCCGATGTGGGTCATGGTCACGAAAACCGAACGTATCAAAACAAAAAGCGCCGTGCTTTTCAGTATGAAAGGTATTCTCTTGGGCTCGCTGGCGACGAGAATTACCATAAACAAGACGAAAATGATCGCGCCGTTGCTGAAAATGAAGTCCGTATTTATCACGGGTAGGTTATCAAGAAGGATATCCGTTACGGCGTTGCTGGCCGTCCTTGTGGCGTATGTTCCCGCCCAGTAATTTACGAAAAGACTAAGGGTTAAAAAAAACAATCCCGTCGCGACGGAAATAAAAAACTTCTTGTCGGACCAGTGAAGTTTATGTTTGTTTACGATCGGCTCCATTGAGAAAATTCCGCTTCGGGCTTAAGAATTATGTTCCGCGATGGCTTTTCTGTACAGCGATTCGTACTGCTCCGCCGTTTTATTTATATCATGCGCCCGGATGATCTCCAGACTCTTGCGGGACATTCCGGAACGTAATTTTGGATCCTTTAGTATCTTAACGACGCGTTCGGCGATGGCTTGGCTGTCGCCGTCCGGAAAAAGATACCCGTTCTCTCCATCGTGTACCAATTCCGGCAGCGCCATGGCATTTACCGCGACTACCGGAAGTCCCGAGGCCATTGCTTCCATCGTAACGATACTCTGAAGCTCGGCTATCCCGGCGATCACGAAAACATCGGCAACGCGATAAAGGTTCGGGAGATCGGCATCGGGCACGAATCCGGTAAACGTTATCCGGTTTTGAATTCCCAGTTTTTCCGCCAGGAGTTCCAGCGAGGCCCGAAGCTTGCCGACGCCGGCCAGGACCAGATGTGCATCGACGCTCTTCGCCACCTCGGCCAAAGCGCGCACGATCGCTTCAATTCTCTTTTCCTTGTCAAGTCTGCCAACGTAAAGCATAACCGACCGGCTGGGAGGTATGCCGTATTTATCTTTAAGATACGAGCCGTCGTTGCGGACATTGAAGCGCCCAAGGTCGATGCCGCAAGAGACGGCAACCACTTCCTTGTTGAGCCCGAGCTTCTCGATAAGCTCTGCCGCCGTCTTCGTGGGACTGGTTACTACGCTAAGCCGGCTATATACTTCCAGGAATTTGCGCCAACCGTATCTTTTCAGTTGTTCTTCGGCGAATTTCGGAAAGTGTAGATAGTGTACTAGGTTCTCCGGCATAAAATGGTTCGTCCCCATGATCGGGATGTTCAATTTTTCGGCGGCCATCAAAACCCCTTTGCCTATCATGAAATGGTTTTGTATATGGATAATGTCCGGGTTTATTTTCCGCACGAACGCCGTAATCGAGCTTTGCGCAAGAAATAACGGCGAGATCCGGAAATTCGGATAGATCGGGATGCCTATCGAACGCACGCCGTACACTGTTACGCCGTCGTGGACGAAAATATCGTTTCTGATGCTTTGCGACGGCGCGATGACGGAAACCTCATGCCCGCGCCCCGCGAGCATGGCCGCGAGGCGTTGCGCGAAATAAGAAGCGCCGTTCACACTCGGATAATACGTATCGGTTGCGATGAGTATCCTCATGGTTTTCGAGTTATTGTTCGTATCGCTTCCCCAACTTTCTGATTATGAAATAAATTCCCGCGGACAGTATTATCAAGCCGATCACGGCCACGGTGGCATACTCGAGATACCTGTCAAATTTAACATACACCTGGCCGAAATAATAACCGATAAGTATGAATACCAGGGATTTCGGCAATGTCGGAATAAAATTGAACAAAACGAATCTGCGGAACGGCACCCTGGCAACGCCGGCCGCGATCAGGATAACCGCTCCGATGGCATGCGTGATTTTCCCTATCATAAGGGTTTTGCCGCTATGCTGTGTAAAATATTTCTCCAGGCGCCGGACGCGTTCCACGGTAATGCCGACATAGTGTCCCCATCGTTCAATGAACCCTTCTCTTCCCCAGCGCCCGACGGCGTAGTATATGCTGTCTCCCGCGATATCTCCCGCCACTATCACCCAGTACGCGATGAACAAACTGAGATGTCCCAGGGAAGACAGAAAGCCGGCGATAACGGTAACGACCGGCCCCTCAACGACAACTATCGGAAAAAGCAAAAAATATTTATAGACAAGCAGCCATTGAACTATTTGCGCGTACGAGAAAAACATATTTGGAGGCCTGGGCGGGAATTGAACCCGCGTATAAGGGTTTTGCAGACCCTTGCCTTACCACTTGGCTACCAGGCCGGATTTCACTTATTATCTTCTTCCAGGAGTATTTTTTCAATCTTCGAAGCGTTCTCCGCTCCGTAATCGATATCAAACTTGATGCGCGGCATCGGTTTTATGTTCATTTTTTTCGTCAAAAGATACTGGAGTTTGCCTATGTATTTTTCGGCTATGGAGAGCGCCTTCTTGGCCGAAGATTGCGGCAAAATGCTCAATCTCACCCTTGCCGCTTCCAGTTTTTTGTCGACTTCGACGCCGGTAATGGTCACGAGCGATCCCGGAAATTCAAGTTCCTTGAGCATGATCTTGCCGAGTTCTTCCTGTATTAATTTTTGAACCCGCTCCGGACGGTGATTCATCCTATGTCTTCTTGATCACAAGGTTGTCGCCAATACTTATGACGACCGGGGAATTCGCGAGGATGCCGATTTCTTCCCCTACCGTGGCCTGGGTTATCTCGGATTTTTTCTCCTTCAGGCTGATTATTCTGCCCGAGCCCACGGCTTCTTCTTCACTCCCGGTTTTCCGCAAGACGACGAAAGTAGCCTTATCCCTGAATTCACCTCTCGTAACTCTGCCCCCCATAAGCTGTTCGCTTGTTTTTTCCTGATTGAAGACGGCGAGAACTTCCAATCTGCCTGCTTCGGCCAGATCTCCGCGGCCGGACAAAAAGTCCTCTATATATTTAACGAGTTCATAAATTATCCCGGACGTTATGACTTTAACGCTATGGGCCACGGCCAGATTATTGGCCCCTCTGTCAACTTTATTTTTAAAACCGACTACGACCGCTCCTGTGGCAATCGCGTTTTTTATATCCCCGTCGGTTATGTCGCCAACGGACTCATTAACCTCATAGATAGGATTTTCTTCGCGGGAAAGAGCTTTTATGACGGACGAGAGGGCTTCGAGCGACCCGGTGTCCGATGCCTTGAGAGCTAATCTTAAACCCTTGCTGTTCTTGGCCGCCTGGCCCACTGAAACCTCCTGCTTGACCGCAACGGTCGATTCTCCGGCCACGGGTTCGCCGGTTGAAAATTCCTCCCCGACCTGGGGCAGGTTCTCGAATCCCATAATGACGGCGGGTGCCGAAGGCTCAAGACTGTCCACGGTTTTGCCCCTGAAATCTTCCAGGATCTTTATCTTTCCGGCCATGGTGGGAGTTCTTATCAGGTCTCCCCGCCTGAGGGTTCCGTTCTTAAGTATCGCCGTCGCCTCTATGCCGCGGCGCGGGTCGCGCTTCGATTCCAGGATATATCCGGATGCCGGAGCCAAAGGGTCGTAAGTCAGGTTTTCAACGTCGGAAGCAAGTATTATGAGATCCAAAAGTTCGTTCACTCCTTCCCCGGTTTTGGATGAGACACCATGATAGCTTATCTGCCCACCGTAGCCCTCAAGAAGAACGCCGTTAGCGGTCAAGTCGTTTTTTATCTTCTCGATATCGGCTCCGGGTCTGTCGATTTTGGTTATGGCAACTATAAAAGGGGTTTTCGCGTCGTTAAGAATGCGTATTGCCTCCTTTGTCTGGGGCTTGACGCCCTCCTCAACCGCAACAACGAGGATCGCGAGATTGGCCACTTCCGCTCCCCGTGAACGCATCTTGGTGAATGCTTCATGTCCGGGCGTATCGATGAATGTAATTTTCCTCCCATTATGCGCGATTTCGTATGCGCCGACCGCCTGGGTGATTCCCCCGGCTTCCCGCTCGGCAACCGAGCGAGGCTCGCCTCCCACGGAGGCGGCTTTGGCGTCATAACTGCTTTTCCGGATATAATCCAACAGCGTCGTCTTCCCGTGATCAACGTGTCCCATCACGACTACTATCGGAGGTCTCTGCCTTATATTTTTGTTCTGCGGAGTGGTCATAAACACAACAAAGATAACAAAATAAACATTGGATTACAAGCTTTATTTGCGGCATCCTATTTGACTTCAAAGCCCGGTAGTGTTAAAACTTAACCAGTTCTCGAAAATCCACACAAGAAAGGAAAACGACGATGTCGCTTGTGTATTTACTTGTCGCATCACTTCTTCTTGTCGCCGCCATAGCTGCCGGAACGGTTCCACTGCTGGGCCGACGCCTTCGGCCGCAGGTGATGATTCCGTGCTTCGCGATCCTCTTCGCGTGCACGCAGCTTCCCCGGTACATCCCAGGCCTTAATATGAGCCTGTGGGTTGATGCGTTTCTTCTCGTCTACGTCCTTGCCCTCTCTCTCGTCTTCTACTCCGCCCATCGGCACCGCAACAACCCAAAAACGAAGGAGAAAAAGGATGAGTCTCCAGGACTCCCTGATCCTGTCCTTCTTGGCAGTAATAGCCGTAATTGAATTTACGGCGTTCATCCGCAAGACGGCAGAGAGGGAGATCTGGAAGTCTCTTGGTTCGCTCGGAGTAGTCATCTTATCCTGGGTCATTGCCCGCCGGATAACCGGCGGAACCCCAAAGGCCTGGCAAACAGTTTTCCTTGCAATGTCGGCCGTCGCGCTATTCACGGCCATCATCCACAAAAAGATGAAGAAGTAGCTCCACTTCCACCCGGGCTCGCCCATAAAGCGAGCCCAATTCTTTTCCAGCGGGACATTGACTTCAAAAATCGGCGGTGCTACAACATAAGCAGTTCGAGCCGATTTCGGCAAGAAAGGAGAAAGGAAATGACGGAGCTGAATGCCCTCTGGATATCATTCCTCGT
>JBBUAV010000017.1:0-1871 GCA_038058585.1 Patescibacteria group bacterium
CTGGCTTACCACCAATCTCTTTAGCATCGCTCAAGAACTTTTTGTAAGAAGAAAACTGACCTTGCCCTTAAAATCCTAATCCGACCTTTTCCGGTTTAAACAAATTTGACCCACCTCACCCCTAACCCCTCTCCTTACGCTCTAGGAGAGGGGAAGGAATACATACATGCAGCTGCATAATAATGAGACTTATAAAGACAGGAGAAGAGAATTGCGAAAGGAAGCAACTTCTGAAGAAGAGATTCTCTGGCAAAAACTTAGAAGAAATAGTCTTGGTTACAGATTTCGACGGCAACACAGTATTGGAGGTTACATTCTGGATTTTTACTGCTTCAAGGCAAGGCTCATTATTGAAATTGACGGTAAACCACACGATTTCCAAAAAGAGTACGATTCAAACAGAGATGAGTACTTCAAAATACTTAAATACGAAACCATAAGGATACGAAATGAGGAAATCAAGAATAACCTTACTGATGTATTAGATCGAATTAAGAAGACCCTCTCCTTACGTGCTAGGAGAGGGTCGAGACGAAGTCCGGGGTGAGGTTAAGCCTTTAGTTCAGTTTAAACGCCCAAAGTGACATATCGCGCTTATTGATAAAGATCAGATAGTCTTCTAAAGGGGAAAGCCGCGGTTTGTAAACGTCGATATCTATACCGAACTCGTCCGACGGACTTGCTAGAAGTTTTGAAGTTTCAGTATTGTAATCCGAAGTCCAGATATAGTCCGAGAATTGCGTTATCCCGGCATACCAGCTGTCCGGCCCGTTCCCGGAAATCGCCGATATGGGCGCTCCACAAAAAGAGACGGTGGTTTTCTTGGCGCTCCAGACGCATTTCTCGGCGAGTGTCGCCGGAGAGATTTCAATTTTGATACCGGTGTGGAGATTTTTGGCAAAAAGTTTTATTTCCCCGCCGCTCACATATGAATAAAGGACGAAAGTCCCGGCGGCGTTGGTATTAGCTGACAGGCCGGAGAGCGGTCCGAGAATCTTGGAAAGTGCTCCACTTGAAGTATTGAGAATATAAGCGAAGCCGGATGCTCCCGCACTCGGTTTGGTCTGGAGGAGAAGCCCAGTGCCGGCCGGAGCTATGCGCCAGTCGGTAAACGGGGAGGAGAACAAAGTTTTGATACTGCCGCCGAAGGGTGAAGAAATAACGGTTTTCGACCCGAGTTCTGTAAAGAAAAGAGTATTCCCCTGCCCGACCGCGACGCTGCCGAGCACGCCGCGTACATTTACGGCGGCGCTCGTTGTTGCGGCGAGATTCAAAACAAGATTTCTCTGCGAATCAGAATCGTTCTCAAGCATGCGCAGGAAGACCATATTACCGTCCGGTCTAAAATAAGCCTCGTAAACCTTCGGCAAGGTGTTATTGGAAATTTTTTTATTCTCCAACGGCACCAACGCGTCGCCCTTCGGCAGAACGACTTCGTAAATATGGCCGGTAGCTCTCTCCGCGAAGCGCACTACCGTCTGCCCGCCGCGGGTGAAAGCAACCATGCCGGCCACAGGCGCTTCCGATAGGCGAAACAAATCTGCCACAGGCACGCCCTGCTCATCAAACATTTTTAAATTCTCCTCATCTGCTGTTAGTTGTTGGTCGTTGGTTGTCGGTTGCCCAATATCTTCTCCAGAACCGAATGGCAGAAGCTCCCTTACCGCCTCCCCCGCCGGGATTGTCTTGTCTCTGCCGATAAAAAACCATACTAGAAACGCGATAAGCAGTATCGCTACGACCACACCTAAGATTAAAAGTATTTTTTTCATATCAAGATTCCACATGCCAGTGGTTGGCGGTTGCTCTACCGTTCGCTCCCGCGGTTTCAAAAGTGTAAGTGGTGGCCCCGATCTTTACTTTGGTACCAT
>JBBUAV010000018.1:0-1409 GCA_038058585.1 Patescibacteria group bacterium
CTGGTCCACTTACGAGCGCATGCTCGGTGTTTTCACGATCCTGCACCTCGCTGCCTTTTCCCTCGTCATCTCCTCTCTCGCGCGCGAAATCCCCTGGAGGAAGATATTTTATGCTTCGCTCGGTACCGCTTTCGTGCTCGATATAATCGCCCTTCTCCAGCTCCGCATACCAAACCTTCTCCTTGAGGAGCCGGTGGGAACGAGACCCGGCGCGACTTTCGGAAATCCGTCTTTTCTTGCGGGGTATCTTATATTCCATATCGTTCTCGCCCTTTATTTTCTCCTCCGAAGTTATGGGACGAAATCCGTTATGAACGCAGGGGATAGAAAAAATAGATCCTCTCCCGCCGTCTACCGCATCATCATTTTTATTTCTTTGCTTTTGAACGTGGCGGTCTTATTCATCGCTCAGACTCGAGGTGACATCTTGGGACTTGGATTCGGATTTATGGTTCTTGTTTTTCTTTTTTCACTGAGACCACCCGACGTTTCATTGAAGATCTTTGCTTCTCGTAAACTTTATGTTTTTGTTCTCGCGCTGATCGTCGTTTCCGGGGCCGCTTTCTGGTTTACGAGAAACAGCGGTTTTTGGGAAAACGTCCCCGGCCTGTCCCGTTTCCGCGACATTTCCTTTTCGCTCTCCGACAAGGGTCTTCAGCCGCGGCTTATCGCCATCCGCGCCGCCTGGAAAGGCTTCTTGGACAAGCCTCTTTCTGGATGGGGATGGGAGAATTTCAACATCGTTTTCAACAAGTACTACGACCCGAGGGCGCTCGAGTTGAGTTATCAGGAAACCCGTTTTGACAAACCTCATAACTTCATCATGGAAGATCTCGTGTCGGGCGGAGCGTTCCTCTTACTTGCCCGCCTCACCCTTATGGTCCTCCTTGTTTTTGCGGCGGGCCGCCTCAAAAACAGACTTGCTTTACAGTTTACAGTTTCGGCCGTCGCGGCTTATTTTGTGAGGAGCGTATTCATTTTTGACACCCTGGGCCCAGCCCTTATGTTCTATCTTTTGCTTGGTTTTATTGATGGCAAATATACGGAGGTGAATATTGCCCAAGCACAGGCTATGGATGGCGAACGCCGTTCCGCGGTAAAAACCCCGGCCCTCATCGTAGTAGCCGTGGTTTCATTATTCGTGATCTATAGGATAAACGTATCGACTCTCATGGCCTCGCGCTACGAATTTTTCGGATTTACGAAAATCGCTCACGGAGATGTTTCGGGCGGAATAGAAAATTTCCATAAATCTTTGGATCTTTGGAGTCCTTATCGCTGGAATTTCGCGAGAGATTTTGCGGCCGCCATATCGGAGGCGTATTTTTACAATCCGGAAGTGATTTCCAGGGAAGAGGCGATCGAAGGCATTAGAGAAATGGAAAGAGTCGCCCGGGAGCATCCGAAGG
>JBBUAV010000019.1:0-3022 GCA_038058585.1 Patescibacteria group bacterium
GAGGGGCCAAAAACGATAATAAACGAGGACGGGCGCCTTACCTGGGAAGCCGGCAAGTTTGAGGGTCTCAAGGTCGCCGAAGCGAGAGAAAGGGTAGCGGAAGAAATGGGGAAAATAGGCATCCTGGAAAAAGTTGCGCCTGATTATGTCCACCAGGTGGCGACATGTTATAAGTGCGGAACGACCCTGGAGCCGATCCCTAAGCCGCAGTGGTTCGTAAAAATGAAACCGCTAGCCGAAAAAGCAATAAGAGCGGCTGAACAAGGAAAAATAAAATTCTATCCCGACAGGTCAAAAAAAGTTTATTTCCACTGGCTCCGGAACATACGCGACTGGAACATATCAAGACAGATCGTCTGGGGAATAAGGATACCGGCTTGGTTCAAAGAAACAGAGATATACGTGGGAACCGAAAAACCGGCAGGTGACGGATGGAGAAAGGATGCCGACGTCTTTGACACCTGGTTTTCTTCCGGGCAGTGGCCGTATCTCACGCTTGGTTATCCAAACGGGAAAGATTTCAAAAAATTCTATCCGACGGATGTTATGGAAACAGGCTATGATATACTTTTTTTCTGGGTGGCCCGAATGATAATGCTTGGTCTCTACCGCACCGGCAAAATCCCCTTCCGTACCGTTTATCTTCACGGCCTCGTCCGGTATAAGGACCGTCAAAAAATGTCGAAATCAAAAGGGAATGTCATAGATCCATTGGCGGTTGCGGAAATTTACGGGGCTGACGCCGTACGGATGGCGCTTGTCGCGGGAAATACGCCCGGAAACGACATTATAATTTCCGAAGATAAAATTCGCGGCTACCGCAATTTCGCCACCAAAATATGGAATGCGGCGAGGTTTATCTTGATGAATAAGCTCGTAACCGGAACCGCAAAACCGAAGTTCACACCTGCGGACAAGAAGAATTTAAAAGAACTTGAAAAGACCAAGGCTCAAGTAACCAAACATCTTGAAAGGTTCGAGTTCCACCTGGCGGCCGAAAAAATCTATCACTATTTCTGGCATACTTTCGCAGACAAAATAATAGAGTCGTACAAGGAACGCCTGCGCGGCACTGACGAAGAAAAGAAAATATCGGCCTATGCGACGCTCGAAAAAATTTTATCGGAATCCCTGAAAATGATCCATCCTTTCATGCCGTTTGTGACCGAGGAGGTGTATCGGAAGATCCGGAACGGCAAAATGCTGATGACGGAGAAATGGTAATATTATCCCGATGACCACGCTCATCGTTGTTCTTGGGTTTCTCCCGGGTTTTGCCTGGCTTTACTTCTACCTCCGTGAGGACACCCATCCGGAACCGAAAAGTCTGATCGCACTCACATTTTTAGCCGGAGCGGTATCCGCGTTTATCGCGCTTGGCATTGAATATATCCTGAGCTTTTTTCTCCGCGGCGCGGGAATAGAAAGAATGGCTATTTCCTCCCTTCTTGCGTTCGCCCTGATCGAGGAAACGGTAAAATTCGGCGCGGCCTATTTTTCCGTACGCAATAGAGCCGCCCTCGATGAACCGGTTGATGCCATGATCTATATGGTCACTGCGGCACTGGGTTTCGCCACAGTCGAGAACTTGGGTGCGGTTAGCCTGGGCACGGGAGGTGCCGGTGCGGCCATAATAAGCAATATCTTCGCAACCACATCGCTCCGTTTCGTCGGGGCAACACTACTCCACTCCCTGACGTCCGGGCTCGTGGGCTATTACTGGGCTTGGGACATAAGAGAATTCAAGATCAGAAAATATATTTACGTGGGTATTGTCGCGGCCACGGTATTGCACGCCACGTTCAACCACCTGATACTCGCTTACGGCAACCTTGCCTACCTGGTCATGTTCTTAACGGTGATAGGGTTTTTTGTGTTGAATGATTTTGAGAAAATGAAAAACAAAGCCGTATGATGTATAATAAGCCCAAAGTAGCCTTTATAAACAATGGACAACTCAGAGGAAAAATTTTTCGAGGAACTGGCCAACCAAAGGGCGAAAACCGAAAAGGAATACGAGGTCGGCCTGGTTAAGGCGTCTTCGGTTGTCGAAAAAAGAACGGAGATCGAAGCCGAGCCGAAAAAGATCATCGACGAGAACATGGACGAGGTGGAGGGGCAACTTACGATAGACGTATATCAGACGCCGTCCGAAATTATCGTGGAATCGGCAATTGCCGGAGTCAAACCGGAGGATATAGACATAAGCGTTTCGGCCGACTCCATAACCATAAAGGGTGCAAGGCACCGGGAAAACGAAATAAATAAAAACGACTTTTTTTACCAGGAGTGCTACTGGGGCAGGTTTTCGAGGTCCATAATACTGCCGCAAGAAATAGATCCGGAGGGAGCTACGGTGAGCCTCAAAAATGGAATACTCACGGTCCGCCTTCCAAAACTGAACAGAAAAAGGATAAAAAAACTTAAGGTCAAAGCCGAATGATTTCCGGTTTGCAAACCGGTTAAGGGCGTTGTAGAATGACCAGGCTAGAAAAACGGCTTGGTTTTATAAAAACATGAGACAATGTAAAGTCTGCGGAAAAGGATCGAAAATGGGAGGGGAAAGAAAGAAACTCCGTGGCAAATATAACCCCGTTAATTGGTCCAGAAAATATCCCAATCTTCAGTGGGCTAAAATTAGTGGCATAAGAAGCCTTGTCTGCACAGGCTGTATTAAAAATTTTCACAGGAAATAAATATCTATTCAGATACGGGCTGTAGTTTATAGAGGCAGTACGTCCCGCCGGTTGCGGGATAGACCGGGCCCCGCCCCCACGCCAAATGTAACGGAGTGTAGTATACCGGTAGTACGCATGCATGGGGTGCATGTAGACCGGGTTCGATTCCCGGCACTCCGACAAAAAAATTCGGTGGGGGGCGAAGTTCCCGGCGGCCCGACAACTACGATTTTCCTTTCAAAAAATCAGTCAACTGGCGGATTCTTGGTTGCCGCACTCACACAAGTCTTCATACCCTAACCTCCCTGCTTATCCATCCTTTCTTCGTCTTTATCTCCTCTGCC
>JBBUAV010000020.1:0-9670 GCA_038058585.1 Patescibacteria group bacterium
GGCCTCCTCTTGACAGATTTATATTTAGAAATTATAATTATTCGGATAATTTAGGGACGCAGAATCAAGAGTTATGAAAGGTCGAATGGTTCGACGATTCACTGCTTCACGGTCGTAACACTGTCGAACGAAAAGGTAAGTTATGGATACAAAACCGAGCGATCAGGAATTCCTGGAATATCTCGTAAAATCCTTAGTTGACCACCCGGATGACGTAAAGATCGAGCGCAGGGTGGATGAAATGGGGGTTTTGCTTACCCTGAGGGTCAATCCGATGGATATGGGCCAGGTGGTCGGTAGGCAAGGAGTTACCGCAAAGGCCATCCGCACACTTCTTCGAATTGCCGGCATTAAATCAAATGCCCGCGTCAATTTGAAGATAGAAGAGCCGGAAGGCGGCTCTCGTCCTCCGAGAACGGAGATGAAGAGCCCGGAAGCCACCGAAGGCTACTGATATTACTAATACATCAGAAATTAGCAATAACGGTCCGATGTACATCGGACCGTTATTGTTTTGCTCTTGCCCCCGTCACCATAAGAAGAACTGCATCACTAAAATGTTTTCCTTAGTATGCGCAAGTTGGCTGAAGTGATAGTGCGTTTCCATTGTGTCAGGGTTTAAAGACAGTGATATGGAGAACGTAGTTCTTCTTTGGCGCGGGGGCTTGAAAAAAAATTAGAATCGTATAGAATTTCAAACTGCCGGTCAATGTTAGAAATTAGATATTAGAAAAAGATGCTTTCATATACCGATTTAAAAAAAGGAACATTATTCGTCATGGATGGCGATCCGTACGAGGTGCAGGAGTCGAGCTTTCTCAGAATGCAGCAGAGAAAAGCGGTCGTCCAGACAAAAATCCGGAATCTCATAAGCGGGAAGGTGCTTGACCGCAACTTCCAGCCGAGCGATCAATTTGAAGAGGCGGAAATAGAAAAAAGGCCGGCTATTTTCATTTACGGGAAACCATTGCGTCCGTCCGCCTCCGCTAAAGCTGCGGCGGACAAGCCGGAATCCGGTAGGGAATACTGGTTCCATGAAGAGGGGAATCCGGCCAGCCGTTTTTCCCTTAAGGCCGAGGTCATCGGCGAGTCGGCGCAATTTCTGAAGCCCGGAATAAAAGTAGGTACGGTTGTTTTTAACGGGAAAATCATAAAAGTAAGCCTTCCGGTCAAGATGGATTTCGAGGTAACCGAGGCGCCGCCGTCCATAAAAGGGAACACGGCCCAGGGCGGAACAAAAACAGTGACGCTCGAGGGCGGAGCGAGAATCTCGGCCCCCCTTTTTATAAACTCAGGGGATATAGTCAGGGTTAATACCGAAACGGGAGAATACGCGGAGAGGGTCGAGAAGAAATAGTTTTAAATCTTCTATTCCTCTTTGACGCGACGAGCTTTTTTTATTCTGCTCAATATAATATAGACTATCGCGAGGGCGGAATAGTTCAGTATTATGAACCACGGTACGCCCCAGGAAAATCCATAGAGGAACTTCCATTCGGAAATAGGCCATAATACCGGAGTGGGGTAGAACCTGTACGAATGGGTCGGTATGTCTATAAGGACATGAAGAAGCCATCCGCTCATTTCCCAAACAGGTCTTTTAAGTATCAGATAGATCAGGAAGAACACTATCCCGAATATTATCGCGCTGTGGCTTATGTTGTAGAGCGTCGAGGAGAGATTGAATACCCAGAACGTGTCTCTCGCCGCAGGCTCAATGTTTTCAGGCCTGGGGATATCGGAGAGATTGAGATTCCCGAATACGAGGTTCCAGACAAGCCAAATGAACGGTATCGTGAAAGCGAATAAGTCCGGAAAAACACCCCAAAAAGCGGTTTTCACGACGCTTATTTCCCTTCCCCTTTTAGATAATTTTATGTTTGCGGATTTTGCGGCCGCGGCGGCCCATAACCCGTGAGCGAATATATCCATCTTTCTATTACGTTATTCTATTATTCATATCTTAAGGCTTCGATCGGGTCTTTGAGAGATGCTTGCCTGGCGGGGTAAAGTCCGAATACGAGGCCTACGGCCGTGGAGACTCCCAGGCCGAGTATCGCCGCCGAGACCGGAAAAGTAAATGTCCAATCAAGGCCCACGAGCCTGGTCAGCACCATCGAGATCAAAAACGCCAGTCCGGCGCCGAGCGTTATGCCGATGATTCCTCCGCTTGCGGTAAGCACTATGGCCTCTATCAGGAATTGCGAAAGAATGTTCCGCCCCGTTGCTCCGATAGCCTTGCGGAGTCCTATCTCCCTTGTTCTTTCGGTTACCGAAACGAGCATTATGTTCATTATTCCTATTCCGCCGACAACGAGCGAAATTGCGGCTACCGAAGCAAGAAACATCGTTAAAGTGTTCGTGATCGTGCTTACGGTTTCAAGCGCTTCCGCCTGGGTTTCGACGAAGAAATCGTCTTTTGATGGATCTGTGATATTGTGGGATTCGCGCAAGGTTTTCTTTATGTCCTCGACGGTTATGGGGACGTTTTCCTCCGTATCCGCCTCGACCACGAGACGATGGAAATACTTTATCCCAAAGATATATCTTTGGGCGGTGGTATAGGGCATGAGCGCCACCTCGTCGAAATTAAGGAAAGAAAATTGGCCCTTTTTGGGCAGGAGGCCTATTATTTTGAAATTTTTGTCTTTTATTTTTATTTTTTGGTTCAACGCATAGTCTATGCCGAACAGCTCTTCTTTCACGCGCGACCCTATGACAACCACGTCGGCATTGCCTCTGATTTCGTCATCCGTGAACATGCGCCCCTCTTCGGGGTAAATGTCGTAAATTTTGGAAGCGAGACCGGTTACCCCGAGAATATTGGGACGGTATGTTTCCCCTTCACGGGAAGCTGTTTCCCCGCCGAAAACGACGGGCATTATTTTTTCAAGATGGGGGACATTCTCCTTTCTTTGGAGGAGGTCCAGGTCTCTATCTTTAAGCGAATCGGCGAAAGTGGCTATTATGTCCGTCGGACCTTTGGGCTGGCGTCCCGGAACCACGGCGATGGTTTTAGCGCCTATGCTTTGAACCTGGTTGAGGATAAGGTTTTGCGCTCCCTCTCCAAGCGACATGACGAGTATTATCGCCGTCACGCCAACCACGATCCCGAGTATGGTGAGAGCAGAGCGGGATTTGTGGGTTGTTATCCCCTTGAACGCCGTTTTGAGACTGTGCTTAATTATCATGATTCAATGAATTGGTCGCCGTGTTTATTTTTTGAAGTGGTCTTTGGCCTTCAAGCGATGGTCGACGGCAATATCGCTTTCTATTTTCCCGTCGTGCAGGCGTATGATCCTCGTGGCATGTTCGGCGGTATACGTTTCGTGCGTTATCAGTATTATCGTCCGGCCATCCCCCTCGTTCATTTTCTGCAGAATTTCCATTATCGTCTGGCCGGATTTGGAGTCGAGGTTGCCGGTCGGTTCATCGGCGAATATAACCTGGGGGTCGTTGATCAAAGCCCTCGCTATGGCCACCCTCTGTTTTTCTCCGCCGGAGAGACGGGATGATTCGTAATTCGTCCTGTGTTCGAGTCCTACCGATTTTACGGCCTTGGTCACCATGCCGTCCCATCGCGATTCTTTCACGGATGAATAAAGAAGGGGGAGTTTTACGTTGTCAAAAACGGTAAGTCTGGGAAGAAGATTGAAGGACTGGAAAACGAAACCCATTTTTTCGTTCCTTGCCCGCGCCAGGTCTTTTTCCGAATAATCGTCTATGGTCTTGCCGTCGAATAGGTATTCGCCTCCGGTGTGCCTGTCGAGGAATCCGAGTATATGGAGGAGTGTTGACTTGCCGGAGCCGGACGCCCCCATGACGGCGACGAACTCTCCCGATTTCACCGAGAAAGAAACGCCGGAGAGAGCCGGCGTATCTACTCCGTCAGTGTGATATGTCTTTATTACATCCTTTAATTCTATGAGCGGCATTAATTCTATTCGCCGGCGGAGGTGATCACTTGTTCCCCCTCGCTTATGCCGCTTGTGACCTCAACGTTGCCGTCCGAACCCTTGACTCCGATCTCTATTTTTCTTTCCTCGGGATTTTCCGTTCCATTATAGACAAGCACGAATTTATCGCCGTTTTTCGTTACCACAGCCCTCTGGGGGATGACCACCACGTTATTCCGCTCGGCGGTGAGTATGTCAATATTCGCGGTCATGCCGGGTTTTATCCTTTCGTCTTTATCGAGGAAGTTAAGGACCGTTTTATACGTCGGTATTCCCTCAATGACGGTCTCGGCCGGATCTACGGAGACAACCCTTGCCTCAAAAACCACGTCGCTGCCGTAGGCGTCGAGGGTTATTCTTGATTTATCTCCGATGCTTATTTTGCCTATATCCGCTTCGGGCACATTGGCTTCTATGTCAAATTCGGAAACAGATATGATCGAAACTATGGCGGAATTGGGGCTTGCTATCTCTCCGACTTTGGCTTCCTGTTTGGTTATAACTCCGTTTATGGGAGAAACTATGACCGTTTTCGCTATCTGTGCTTTTATGTTCTCTATGGCAGCTTTGTAGCTTTCTATAGTTGCTTCCTCCGCGGCTATCGCCGCGTTTTGCGTGTTTATATTTTGTGCCTGCTTGTTTATGTCGGCGAGGGAAGAATTGATGTTCGTCTTGGCCGTATTTATGTTGGACCTGTAGGTCGTTAAGGTGCTCTGGGCAATATTTATGGAATTGATGATGGCCTCCGTAGCGAGGTCCAGGAGATTATTGACGAACAGGAGGTTTGATTTTGCGTTCGCGGTCGCTTTATCCAGGTTTTCCCGCGAAGAGTCCGTTTTAACGGATCTGAGTTCGAGAACCCAGTCATTCAGGATTTTGATGGCGGAAACCCTCTGAAACTCGATATCGGTTTCCAGTTGGGAATTTGTCGTTGTGAACGTAAGCTGCGGATTGTGTTCGTCGTCGGAAAACAGCTCGTCGATCTGTTTTCTTACAGAATCATTGGAGGTGGTGTAGGCGCTGTTTACCACGTCAACCACGTCGCTGTAGTAATTGGCCAAACTTACTTTGGATTCCTGAAGCTTGGCTTCCTGGGCGGATAGATCCGCTTCGGATTTTGAGAGTTGCGCCGAGAGTTCGGAGTAGTCGAGTCTCACGAGGATCTGGCCGGCATATACATTTTCTCCGACTGCCGCTCCGACGGATGTGATTTTTCCGGTTTTCTCGAACGCAAGGTCGACGCTTTCCGCCGGCTTTATCTTCCCGGTCACGCTTACCTCCTGAACGATGTTTCCTCTTTTTGCCTCCGTAAAGGATTTCGTCTCCTTGCTGCCGGAGGAGAAATAAAAATAACCTCCTACCGCGAGCACTATAAGAGCGAACGGTATCCAAAACAGCGGTTTTTTAAGGAAAGATCTCATTTTTCTTCCAATAAAGAGAGGACGATGTTGCGTTTGCGCGGTCCATTCATCTCGATCAGGACTATTTTTTGCCATTCTCCGAGCGATAGTTTTTTATTGGCGAAAGGAACGGCGAGCGAAGCGCCTAAAATAGTTGAAATTATATGGTCCGGTACGTGGCCGGGGTCATGAGGATGGCGATATATCAGCTTCGGCACTATTTTGTCGAAGGCATCGAGCATGTCAAGATCGGTGCCGGGGTCAAGGTCGGCCGTGGCGATAGATGCCGTGGTGTGGAGTATGAAGATATTACAGAGCCCGTTTTCCTTTCCGGATCCTTCTATTTTCCCGTTGACGGTATCGGTTATGTCTATTATCTCTTTTTTCTTCGATGTCTTTATGGTTATCTCGTCCATCGCTCTAAATTCTACATCTTAACCGTGTGATTTCAATGGTCTCGCACGTTGCGATGTTTTCGGGCTTTCTTATCCTTTCAATGATTCGAGATGCTGTTTTGATATCGCTTCGCACAGCTTATCCGGGTTGGAGATGTTTCTTATCACAAATTCGTTTTTTTCTCCGGCGCTCTGTATATGGACATCCCCGAATTTCATAAGTGAAGCCAGGAGCCCGTTGACCTTGTAATTAATGTCTTGAATATGCTCGAGTTTCATCTCGGACACGTCGCGTGAAAACAGGCTTATCTGATTGATGTCCACTATCCTTTTTGTGGTTACTATGAAAATATCGAGGTAATACTTTGTCCAAGCCATAAAGAATAAGACCCAGATGACGAGAAGCCAGGCAGAGGAAAAGAAAAGATAATTGAGTCTATAGTGGTCAATCACGAGTTTTATGGACTGGGGCAGGGAGTCGGCAATACCAATGGCAAGGAACGGGAGTATGCCGGCCATGGAAAACGACAGTCCCTCTATGGAGATGGGGAGCCAGTGTTTTCTCTCTATCAGTATTATTTTTTCTTCAGGATAAAGATCGATCATAGAGAGGCATAATAGAAAAGTATCGCCGAAACAGTTATGAGAACCGCCGAAACGGTAAAATACACGTAACGGGTCGCTCTTACTCTCATCGTGTCAACCTCGTATTTTTTCCAGTGGTAATTCAGGATTATAGTGGCTATCACAAAGAACGCAAGCAGCGCCCAAGAAGATATGTCCATAGCGACGCTTATTATTTTTCCATAGTCATACGCCATCACCTTATATTTTATCAGATGCGCGTTATTCGCGCCGCTTTTTGGCAAAAAAACGGAGCCCTGTCATATTCGATTGATCTTTAATCAGGGCTCCTCATCGGACAGCTTCCGGAAGGCCGGCTTGTCACCGACGTATACCTGATGGACCATTGGGAGGGTGATAATCGACTCCGGTTCTGCGCCATTTTCGGTCACGATCCCTATCACCGGGTAGCAGAACCTGGCCAGAGAATCTCCTATCCTCCGGGGGCTGTTATGGAAACACGCGGGAGATCCCTCAAGATATCCGTCGAGAACCGAACCGTAAAACCGGCAAAGCTTCTTTTGGGAAAATGAATAATCTTGCTCGCTTTTTACGGTTATCCTTACCGCCGCGGGTTCGACTATGACGATCTTATATATCGCCGGACCGGTGTGCACTCTGATCTCCTGGTTCAGGAGATAGAGGCTGACGCTTTTTAGACTGAGCCATTCTCCTAATTTCAGGTTTTCATGGATGAACTCGATCTCTCTCGCTGTCGGTTTGTCTACGGTTCTCACCTTGCGCCTCCTTAATTCGGTTTTTGTTTTTCTGATTCTAATTATAGAACAATGAGGCGGTCCAGCGGCGGGTAACTGTAAAAAACCCGAAAAACCATTAGAATATCTTCGTATGAAGAAGGCGGCAAAAGTATTCGTAGCGATGAGCGGGGGAGTTGATTCTTCGGTTGCGGCCGCGCTTTTGAAGAAGAAGGGGTACGGCGTTACCGGCGTTTTCATGCGCTGTTATAACCTTGATGGTTGCGAAGAACGCGACGCCAGGGACGCAAGGAGAGTAGCCGCGAAACTCAAGATTCCTTTTTATGCCTGGGACTTCGAAAAAGAGTATAAGAAGGCGGTAGTTAAGTACATGGTGGATGGATACAGGCGCGGCATAACTCCCAATCCCGACGTGATGTGCAACAAGAAGATAAAATTCGGCTTATTCCTCAAAAAAGCCCTGCGAAGCGGCGCGGAATACGTCGCAACCGGTCACTACGCGCGCCTGAGGGAAAAAGACGGAAAGTTTTCGATATCCACCGCGAGAGACAGGAATAAGGACCAGAGCTATTTCCTGTGGACCTTGGGACAGAAAGAGTTGCGCCACTCTCTCTTTCCGGTCGGCGGCTACGTTAAAAGTACGGTGAGAAAATTCGCCAAAGAGTTCGGTCTTCATACGGCGGGGAAAAAAGACTCCCAGGGTATTTGTTTTTTGGGTAAAGTTTCTATTTATGACTTCCTTAGGGAGCGCTTACCGGAAAAGAGAGGCCTGATCCTCGACGCCTCCGGCAATAAACTGGGCGAACATCTTGGCGCCCATTTCTACACGATAGGTCAAAGACACGGTCTCGGTATTTCGGGCAGTCATCCATATTATGTTGCGGGCAAAAACATAAAAAGAAACGAAATTGTCGTGGTCGAGGGAGATGCCAACCCCGCTCTCTATAAAAAGGAACTGATCTTGAGTTCTGTTAACTGGACCCACGGCAACGCACCGCGACTTCCTGTTACGGTGCTTGCAAGAGTTAGATACAGGCAGCCGCTCTCGAAGGCGAAAATCACAAAAAACGGCAAATCCTATAAGCTTATTTTCGCAAGACCCCAGAGATTCGTCGCCCCGGGCCAGTCGGCGGTATTCTACATGGAACAGGGGGAGATGCTGGGCGGGGGAGTTATACTTTAGAAACTAAATGATCATTCTATTTACCGGCAATGGCAAAGGAAAAACTACTGCGTCGTTAGGACAGGCAGTTAGGTCTTTGGGGAGGGGAAGAAGGGTGCTTATGATCCAATTCATCAAAGGACCCTGGCGTTCCGGGGAAGATGATTTTGCGCATGATTTTAACATTCCGGAATCAAAATTCGCCGTAAAGAAAATGGGGAAAGGATTTGTGGGAATTCTCGGCGACAAGCTGCCAATCGAAGAACACAAGAAGGCCGCCCGTGAAGCCTTGGAATACTTCAGGGGCGAGCTCGCCGCCGATTCCGGGGAGAGGTGGGATGTTTTCATACTGGATGAAATAAACGTGGCCGTTGGATTGGGGTTGATAAACAGGGAAGATGTTGTCCGTGCCGTAGTTGACTTTCCGAAAGGCAAGCTTCTCATAATGACCGGACGCGGGGCGGCGGAGGAATTAGTGAACATTGCCGATGTCGTTACTGAAATGAAGGAGATAAAACACGTTTGGAACGATGGCAAGATAGCGGAGTACGGGGTTGATTTTTAGGCGGAATCCTCTTATACTGTCTTTCGTATGCCTTCAGATAATTTAGTTGTGGAAAATACTCAAATTCCGGCTTATCCGAGCGACGCTTCGAAAGAAATGATCGAGGCCGGAGTTTTTTATGGTTGCCGGAAGAGCAAGACCAATCCCAAAATGAAATCCTGTGTCCTTATGAACAGGGGAGGTATCGAAATCATAAACCTCGATAAAACCGAGGATTACCTGAACGACGCCCTGAGTTTTACTAAGGAAAAAGTGAGGAACGGAAGCATGGTGCTTCTTGCGGCTACCCAGCCTTCGGCCGAAGAGGATATTCTGAAGATGGCGAAGAAATTCGGTTTTCCATACGTTGTTAACCGCTGGCCCGGCGGGACGATCACCAATTTCAAGATAATATCGAAGAGGATAGAGTATCTTAAGAAGCTGAGGGGCGACCTTGCTGGAGGCGCTTTGGATAAATACACGAAGAAAGAAAGAGTGATGATCGAGCGCGAAATAGGAAGACTCACGGATCTTTTCGGCGGCCTGGAGAACCTGACAAGAGAGCCGGACCTCCTCATTGTTATTGATCCTCGCCTTCACTCCATAGCCGTCCGCGAAGCGAAACAGAAGGGAATACCGGTTGTAGCTTTGGGCAACGTCGATTCCGATCCAGATAGCGTTAAGTATCTTGTGCCCGGAAACGACAACAGTAGAAAGAGCATAAACTGGTTCCTGACAAAGATAGAATCGGCGATAGAAGAAGGACTGAAATTCAAGGTTGACGTAAAGGAGGAAGCCGAAAAGGCGGGTGCGGAAATCAAGCCGATAAGTAATGAAAAATAAAAAAGAAGAGATAAAAAAGCTTCGCGAGCT
>JBBUAV010000021.1:0-2242 GCA_038058585.1 Patescibacteria group bacterium
TAATAGCACTCGGCGAGAAGTCGTCCGCGTCCTATTTCTAACGGGATGAAGCTATCCATTGGTATCGTAGGGCTCCCCAACGTCGGGAAGTCCACCCTTTTCAAGATACTGACGAAGCAGGAGGTGCATATCGCGAATTACCCATTCGCGACCATTGACCCGAACGTGGGCGTGGTTGCCGTTCCCGATGAACGGTTGGATAAACTTGAGGAGATAAGCAAGTCAAAGAAGAAGATACCGGCAGTCATTGAGTTCTACGATATTGCCGGGCTCGTTAAGGGCGCCAATAAAGGTGAGGGATTGGGAAATCAGTTTTTGTCACATATAAAGGAAACGCAGGCCATAGTCGTAGTACTCCGGGTTTTTAAGGGCGAGGAAATAATCCACGTGGAGAATACGGTTGACCCTTTGAGGGATATGGAGACGATCCTGAACGAGCTTATCCTTAAGGATTTGGATACGATAACGAAAAGGACGAGCAAGCTGGAATCGGAAGCGAAAAGCGGAGACAAGAAAGCGGCTAAAAACCTGGAAGCACTGAAACTGATAGAAGAAAAACTGAGCCAAGGCCGGTTGGTACCGGACTTTTCGGGCGAAGAGATAAATAAAGAACTCCAACTTTTGTCGTCAAAAAAACAGATCTATCTCCTGAACGGTGAGAGAGAAGACGTAAGCGGGGGATTAACCGATAAAATAAAAAGCCTTGGCGCCGACTATATCGTCGCCGATCTCGGGAGCGCAGAATCCCTCCCGGAGCTTACGGAGGAGGCCTACAAAATCCTTAACCTTATAAGTTTTTTTACGACCGGCGAGGATGAGACGAGGGCCTGGACCATAGAGAGGGGAACGCTTTTGCCGCAGGCCTCGGGCGTCATCCACAGCGATTTCGAGAAAAAGTTCATCCGCGCCGAGGTTATCGGCTGGAGGGAACTGCTTCAGGCGGCCCATTCGGCAGGCTCAGGGCAGGCAGGCTGGACCGCGGCGAAACAGAAAGGACTTGTCCGCATCGAAGGGAAGGAATACGTAGTTCAGGATGGGGACGTCATCGTCGTCCGGCACGGCTGAGCTACTTCCGGCCTCTTTAAATCTTTGCGGGTTTGTTTTAAATTTAAAACAGCATTTCTTCCCTGGAGGTTTGATATGGCCACGATCCAAGAGATCGGCGGAGCGGAAAAAGCCGCAAAGAGGCTTACTCACGAGGAGAGAACTGTTCTTCAGCTTTTCTCAGGCGACAACCCGGCGAAAAGGAAACTCACTCCCAAAGAGATCGCCCGTCTCAAGGGCATTAAAAAGAGGGAGGTTTACTCCATACTCTCAAGAGCGATGGGGAGAACGCCGGAACCCTCTTAGTCTTTAGTCTTATGACCTTTTCTGGAGCGCGTTGCCCAGAGTGTCGCTGTCCGCGAACTCTATCTCGCCGCCGGTTGGGATCCCGATTCCCAGCCGGCTCACTTTTTTAGCGAGAGATCCGATTTCTTTCGTGATTATTGAGGCGTGGAAATCGCCGTAGCTCGTGGGATTGAAAGCAAGGATGACTTCTTCGGCTTTGCCCCCAAGTTCTTTTTCTATGAAGCTTTTGAGGTTCTGCAGGCGGAGCTTTTGCCATCCTTCGAGAAGGCCGGTTTTCGGTATCGCACCCAATATGAGGTATCGTCCATTAAACCTGCCGGTGTCCTCGAGGGAGATGAGGTCGGTTTCTTTTTCAACCACCATTATCGCGGACTGCTTGCGCGAGGCGTCTTTGCATATGTCGCACAGGTTTTCCCTGTTCTGGTGGATAAAAAAACAGCGTTCGCAGATCTTCGCGTTGCCGAGTTCCCTAATGCTCTCGGCGAGGTTCTTGTTGCTTTCGGCCCCTCTCGCGGCCAGGTAGAAAGCAAGTCTTATTGCTTGCCGCGGGCCGATCGAGGGCAGTTCCGAAAGAGAGCCGCTCAATTTCTTAATAACTTCCGGCAGTTTCATGTTCGTATTTTTTTTCTATGCTCTTGAAAGACACTCTTTCCTGGTCAAAACGCAGGTCGATCGCCCCGATCGGCCCGTTCCTGTGTTTGGCCACTATTATCTGGGCGATATTCTGTTCTTCCGGAGGCAGATCGGTCTGTTCGCGGTCCTTGCGGTAAATGAACATCACGACGTCGGCATCCTGTTCGATGGAACCGCTCTCCCTGAGGTCGGAGAGCCTCGGCACTTTGTGGTCGCGCTGGTCGATCGCCCGGGAGAGCTGGGATACGGCGAGCACCGG
>JBBUAV010000022.1:0-5295 GCA_038058585.1 Patescibacteria group bacterium
CCGGTTAATCAAGGAAATGACCGGCGAAACCTTGGATATAACGAAAATTCCCCTTGACGACAAAAAAACATATGAGCTTCTCCAGAAGGGAGACACGACCGGCGTATTCCAGTTCGAATCAAGCGGCATGCGCAGATACATGAAGGACATAAGACCCACCGGCATTGAAGACCTCATAGCACTCGTCGCGCTCTTCAGGCCGGGGCCAATGGAGCTTATACCTTCTTATATAAAACGCAAGCACGGAAAGGAAAAAATAACCTATCTTTATCCGAAACTGGAACCGATACTCAAAAATACATACGGCATAGGCGTATACCAGGAACAAATGATGCAAATAGCAAGGGACCTTGCGGGCTACACCCTTCCCGAAGCCGACACCCTGCGCAAAGCAATCGGCAAGAAAATAAAATCCCTGCTCGACGAACAAAAAGAGAAGCTCCTCAATGGAATGGCAAAGAACGGCATCGATAAAAAAATCGCCCAGGCAATATGGGAACTTTTTCCTCCTTTCGCCCGTTACGGCTTCAATAAATCGCACGCCGCCTGCTATGCCGTGATCGGATACCGCACGGCGTACCTCAAGGCTCACTATCTTGAGGAATTTATGGCAAGCCTCCTAAATTCGGAGCTGAACGACATAGAACGCATCGCCTTTTTCATACAAGAATCGAAATTGGCAGGGCTCGACGTTTTGCCGCCAGACATAAACAAAAGTTTCTTCAATTTCGCTCCCGAAGGAGAAAAGTTGCGCTTCGGACTCCTCGCCATAAAAAACGTGGGCAGCGAAATAGCCAAAGGCATCGTTGACGAAAGGCTTCGCGGGGGGCCGTTTTCCGGATTCAGTGATTTCCTTACGAGAGTCCAGCATAAAGACCTGAATAAAAAATCCCTGGAATCTTTGATAAAGGCGGGCTCTTTTGAATCACTGGGCGTGGAACGGAAACAGGCCCTGGAGAATCTCGACGAAATAACAAGATTCATAAACTCCGCAAGAAGAAATCCCATACAGAACGGCAGGTCTGTTTCGCTTTTTGATAGTTCCATGTCGAGCGCGTCTCTCAAAATGAAGCCGTCCAAACTAGCAACAAGCGAAGAAAGACTGTCGTGGGAAAAAGAACTCCTGGGATTTTATCTTTCCGACCATCCTCTCAATTCCTACACTCAAAAAATAAAGGAAGCCAAAGCCAAGTCCATATCGGAAGTAAGGCTAATAAAAGATTCGAGAATGATAGTGAGGACCGCGGGGCTTATATCCAGTATTCACAGGATTTTTACGAAAAGCGGGCAACCGATGCTTTTCGCCAAAATAGAAGATTTCTCTCCCAAACCGATAGAAGTCGTGGTCTTCAATAACACTCTCACGAAAACCATGCAAATCTGGCAGGAAAATAACGTAGTCCTCATAGACGGGAGGATGTCCTGGCGGGACGGCGAACCGAAGATAATCTGCGAAGAAGCGAGAAAAATGGAGGCATAGCGCACACCGCCGTTGACCTGAACTTAATTATTTATTAGCTTTACAGTTAGCTAAGTCTACGGAGGAGAAAAAACAATGAGCCTGAATCTAAGGCTTCTCGTCTTAAGGCACGAAACCGACCTCAAACACCACGTTATTGATCCGGTGGGCGACCTATATCTTGACCAGGACTATAGTATTCTCTCAAGGATATCGAGGCCCAACGGCGACGCAACGCAGGATGACCCCAAGATGCCGAGGTCAGATGACGTGCCTGTATATCCCCTGCCGGAACAGCTCCAAATAAGGGTGGCGCAGTACAATTCGCCAGCTACGCGATCGGACAGATATGGCAAAGAACTAACCTATACGCACGCCGGGGAACTTGGCCGTCTCCCGGATCCCGAACCGGAGGAAACCACCAAATTCAACAGAGCGATCTTGGCCTTCGTGAGAGCTCTGCCGCCGAATCTCCCCGTCGTTCTCTATTGGCACTGACCACCCAAGCCCACAGAAAGGAATGCCGACGCACCGCGCGTCGGCATAAATTTTTCACCCCGTTACTCCCAAGAAGCCCCACACTTCAGGGCGGGGAGTAACGGGGTTCACACAACGCGATCTGTATTACTTAGGACGCATAAGCGGGAATATGACCGTTTCCCTTACGGGTTTATCCATAAGGATCGCAAAAAGGCGCTCAGAGGTGCCAAAGCCGGCAGCCGGTGGCATCCCGTATTCCAGGGCTTCTATGAAATCTTCATCAAGCCGCTGGGCCTCCTTATCACCCGCTTCACGCAATTTCATTTGTTCCTCGAATCTCGCACGCTGGTCGATGGGGTCATTGAGTTCCGAGAAACCCTTGCCGAGCTCGGTACCGCAGGCCATGATCTGGACCCGTTCAACTACGCGCGGATTTCCCAAACGACGCTTGGCGAGAGGTTCTATCTCAACCGGAGGATCCACAAGAAAGCATGGCTGAATCAGGTTAGGCCGCACCGTTTTTTTGAATATAAGGTCTATCAGGCGTCCCTTGCCGTAATTTTTTTCCGGATCCAATCCCAGAGAAAGCGCCTTTTTAGAAAGTTCGTCGCGCGAAGCCGAAGTCGGATCAATACCCGCCGCCTTTTTGAACTCGGAGACATAGTCAAGCTTGGACCACTTCCTGCCCCAGTTTATTTTCCTGTCTCCGTGGGTCGTGGTTAGCGTTCCGCAGGTTTTCTTTATAACGTGCTTGTATAGTTTCTCCAGGAATTCCATCAGGTCGCCGTAATCGCGATAAGCCCAGTAAAACTCCAGTTGGGTATAATCCTGCAGATGTTCCTTATCTATGCCCTCATTCCTGAAGATCCTTCCGATCTCGAAAACCTTTTCAAAACCGCCTACAAGAAGTTTCTTGAGGGGCAGCTCCAGCGAAATACGGAGATAGAAATCAACATCCAGAGCATTATGATGTGTTACGAAAGGCTCTGTCTCCGCGCCTCCCGGCACGGTCTCAAAAACCGGCGCCTCGACCTCCAAAAAACCTTCCTTTTTAAGATATTCGCGGAAACTGGACCAGAAAATATCTTTTTTTCTGAAAATTTCCCTGGCCTCGGGGTTGGCCAAGATATCCAGGTATCTCTTCCTTAAGCGCGTCTCGGTTTCCTCAAGACCGTACCACCCGGCGGGCAGAGGCCGGAGCGATTTCGTAATTATACCGAAACTATCGCATTCCAGGCTTTTCTCTCCTTTTTTTGTTTTAAAAAGGATGCCGGAAGAACCTGCGAAATCTCCGATATCCAGGACCGATTTCCAGAAATCGAAATCTTTCAGGACATCTTTCCTGATTACGAACTGAATTCTTCCGCTTTCATCGGCGACATCAAGGAAAATAATATTTCCCTGGTCGCGCGAACCCAAGATCCGTCCGGCAAGAAATACCTTCTTTTTTGACTTCCTTAACGGATCGAATTTCCCGCCCGCTTCCCCGATGGCAAAGGTGCGCTTAACCGAGGCAGGATAAGCATCAAATCCCCTTTCCCGCAATTTTTCCAGCTTTTTCCGCCTCTCCTTAATGAGGTCTTCCAGCATATGTAATATTTTAGCACTTTACCGGTTTATTCAAAAACAAAAAAGGCCACCGAAACTGCATAGATAATTTTCGCGCGGCCATCTACTCCCTTGCGGAGATTTTCGATTCGAAAACAGACGCCTAAAATCAAAATCTCCATCGATATGGAGATTATCTTATACACAAGAAGCGAGGTGTTTATTTCGAGAAACTGTCGGAGGCAATTCGGGCTTGGTGTCGCCACTGCGGCGACTCGAATCGCCGAGATGTAGCGGGCAATTTTCCGCTGGAGAAAATTGAACCGCGGTTCTCGAAATAAATGCCGAGCGTCACTCTATCTTCGTTATCTGATAAAATATCTCCCCTCCCGGAGTATGAACGGAAACTTTATCGCCAACCCTGCGGTGCAAGACAGCCTGCCCCAGCGGAGACTCGTCTGAAATCTTCCCGTCTTCCGGCTTCGCATCATAAGAACCCACTATGGTGTAATGAACCATTTCCTTGTCTTTCATCGCCGTCACAGTGGAGCCAACTTCAACCTTATCCTTACTGCCGGATTTTTTAATGATCACGGCTTTTTTAAGAAGCTCGTCCAGCTCAAAAATCCTTGACTCAACTATCGATTGCTCCTCGCGCGCCTGGGCATATTCCGAATTTTCCGAAAGGTCACCGTACTCTTTGGCGTGCTTCAGGCGCTCCGCAACTTCAATGCGTTTTTTGCTTTTTAGGTCGTTAAGCTCTTCCTTAAGCTCATCCAATCTTTCTTTTGTTAAATAATATCTGTCCATATGTTGATTTACTGCGGTTACTTTATGCCGCCTTACTGCTTTGACTCCGCCGTTTATGTTGTTTACAGACGCTATTTTGTTATTCCGTATCGATTCATCCACAGCCACAGGCGAATCTTAAACGTTTCCAGGAGAACTTTCAAGTAGGCCGACGCCCCCACATGAGACCTTAAATCGTTTACCCAATGGACCGGGACTTCTTTTATGCGGTACCCCAGTTTCTTGGCCAAGGACAAAACCTCAACGTCAAATCCCCAACCGACGATCATGCTCTTTGAAAAAATCTTTTCCGCCGCTTCCGCAGTAAAAGCCTTGAAACCGCACTGCGTATCCCAAATTCCAGGAAGAAGCAAAACCTGGATTATTAAATTTCCCGTTTTTCCAGGAATTTGCCGGTAAATCGGCTGCGGCGGATCAAGCCTGCTTCCTTTAACGGCCCGCGAACCAATCACGACATCGTATCCGTTTTTTCCGCCATAGGCGGATCCGCCTCCGGCGGAAAAATAAGGGACCATACTATTGAACTGATCGATTGACGTCGAATTGTCGGCGTCCGTGAAAAGCCGTATCTGGCCCTTTGCCGCAAGCATTCCTTGTTTCACAACGCCCCCCTTGCCTTTGTTCACGTCATTATCAATAAGCTTCAGGTTCTTTATGGCCTTGGCCATATTGGTCACAACTTCGGCCGTTTTGTCTTTTGAACCGTCGTTTACGACCAAGATTTCGTATGAATAAGGCGCCTCGCTGAGGCGCTTGTCCATGTCTATGAGCGTTCCGGGTAAACGTTCCGCCTCGTTGTAGGCGGGAATAATTACGGATAGATAGGGTTGAGCCATGGAGATTTTGGAAAGTAAGGTTGGTAAAATTATAGCACAAAATAGGAAGTCGGCTCCATTCTATCCGGAGCCGACTTTGACTTCGTGTCTGTGGATGAAAAAACCGCAGAGGAGGAGAAGGAAAAGAAACACACCGCATCCCCCAAAAGCATACTGCCAACC
>JBBUAV010000023.1:0-4793 GCA_038058585.1 Patescibacteria group bacterium
AAAATCGTCCCGCGGGGAGAGTCCGCGATCTTCTTTTTTATTTCGCCAAACCTGAAATGCGGAATGAAAAAAACTTTTTTGCCGAGTAATTTTTGTAGGATCAGAGCTCCGCTCCTTAAACTCAATTTCTTATCAAAGCCGCGGGGACGGCCCTTATGGCTTACGATCACGATCTTGGAAAAGCGCGCGAGGAGGAATCTCACGGTCGAGAGCGCTGCTTCCACACGCCAGTCGTCTTCGGTGTTGAAATCAAGGCGCAGTAATGCCACGCCTTTCAGTTTTTTCGGGTTAACCTTGCTTAAATATCGGATCATGGCTATTCCCTTAGGCGCCTGTAAATTTCATCCTCTATTTTCTGCCTGTCCACTCCGTATTTGACGCGGGAATTTTCCCTGATTCTTTCGGCGGATTCATGGTCTCCTCCGCTCCAGGAACCGGTAAATATCTTCATATTGAAAGGCTTGGAGGTCTGGCCGTTTATAAGTATCTTCGCATAAGCATTAAGGTTATCAATACTCATGAGATCGTTTTCGCTGAAAACCGGCTCGAACTGCTTGACCAAAAACTCCGCATCCTGAGCGCCAACCCTGAAAACTATCTGCGAACCGACGTTCCCGAAAACAGCGTCACGGATCTTCTCCGTAAGCTGGGCAATGAACTGGTGCGCCATAGTCAGATTCAGGCGGTATTTTCTTGCCTCTGAAAGAATGGTGGAAATGGAGTCCGTAGTAAAATTCTGGAATTCGTCTATATATAGGTTGAAATCACGCCTTTTGTCTTCCGGAACATCAACCCGGGAGAGCGCGGACATAAGGATCTTTCCCGTAAATACCATACCGAGGAGTCCCGCGTTTATATCCCCTATCCTGCCCTTGGATAGATTTATGAGAATTATCTTTCCTTCATCCATCGCTTTTCTGAAATTGAAAGCAGATTTGGCCTGTCCGATTATGGGACGCATGTAGTCGTTGGCTATGAAGTTATTGAACTTGGATGTGATATAGGGCGTCATATTGGCAAGCGACGCCTCGCCGCCTGCTTTCGCGGCTTCCTTCTCCCAAAAATCGATAACCACCGGATTCTTTATCCTTGCAAGCTTTCTTTTTCTGTATTCGGGATCCGTGAACACCCTCGGCACCTCCACGAGCGTCGCTGGCTCGTTTGCCATGTCTTCCATAAGGAGCAAAAGAGCGTTCCTCATGTATTGCTCGAACATCGGACCCATGGTTTCGGCAACAAAAAGTCGGTTAAAAATACTCTGCATCTCATTAACTATGAATGTTTTCTCCTCCGGATGGCTTTCGTTGTATTCGATCATATTGAGTCCGAGGGGTTTTTGGATATCGGCTGTATCGAAATAGATAACGTCGTCGGCGCGTTCTTTCGGCACGAACCCAAGGGCCCTCTCCACAAGATCGCCGTGAGGATCGATCACCGCGAGGCCTTTCCCCTTCTCTATGTCTTCAATGAACATATTCGCAAGAAGCGTGGATTTTCCGGTTCCGGTCTGGCCTATCGCGTAAACATGCTGTCTTCTGTCCTTGTCCGTAAGGTAGATCTTTTTTACCTGTCCCCTAAAGACGCTCTCCCCGATAAGCAACCCCTGGTTGGGCAGATTCGGAGGAGGCGGGGCCTCTCTCGATTTCAGCCATTTTATCTTCGGAGTTTCGGTTGAGGATGTCGGGAAATGATAGAAACTTGCCACTTCTTCGGTCGACAAAACCATCTTCTGGGACGGATCGAATTCCCTGAATATGAACTGCCGTATGAGTTTTGAAGGGTTCTTTTGTTTTATAACGCGGAATTCGTTCCTTGTCGGGCTCCCGAACTGACTGAATCCGGCAGTAATGCCGTCCGAGATATCGTCCGCCTGAAATTTGGAACCGGCCGAAGAGAGCACTCTTACGTTAACCTCCAAAAGCGGCTTGGATATCTTCGACTCCAGTGATTTTACAACTTCCTCGTCGACGGTTTTTGGTTTTTCCTCTTTCTTCTTCCCGGAGCCGGAATCCATGAATGTTTTGCCGATATCCGAAATTATCCCCCCAAAATCCTGCCCAAGAACGCTTTTTGCGGAGTTGCCCTTCTTCATTAGGGAAATATAATTCTTTATCTTTTTTTTGGCATCGGACGGAGCCGATCTTACGAGGATCTGCATTGCCGCGCCTTCTCCGATTTCATTAACCTTAGTGAACCCTCCCACAATGGAAGAGAAAGAATCCAGTTCAAGCTCCGGATAGGTCCTTATGGACAAGGCATAATTTTCTTTTTCCAAAATATATGATGCCGAAGAGACTCCGTGCGCATTGAATATATTGAAATCATCGCGCGCTGTCTCGACGCTCGCTCCGTTCCAAATACCCTGGATTTGTTTTATGACCACCTCGCTCGATCTTTTGGGAGCCGAAACATAAAAATGTATCTCTTCGCCAACGTGGGGAACGGCCAATTCGAATACAAAATGCTTCTTTAGGGAAACGAGATTCGATAGAAGTTCCTCGAACTTCCTTATGCCGAACTTAAAATCTTCCTTGCTGTCTCCCTGTGTGTCTTTCGGCACCCTTACGAGGAAAAGAGCCATGCCGAGAGACTCGTATATGCGCTTACGGACTACAAGGCGGCCTATGAAAAATAAAATCACTCCCAAGATACTGCTTATAAAAACGCCCATTAATACATAAGGGAGCATGGGGTTATTTCAATATTCCCCTTTTCTGCATTTCTGGATAAAGCCTGCCGGCCAAGGCGTCGTGAAAAGCGTCCAATATAAAGGGCGATGATTTTTTTGCTTCTTTCTGCGCCTTCGCTATACCTTTATGAAAAGCCATATCGAGAAGATACTCGATCTCCAGTTTTGTTTCATCGGACGCGCTGTGCGCATAATCCGGCAATGGACCACTGTCGCTGCTTGTAGGTGGAACCTGATCATTGCCCTCTCCGGCTTCTACTGGGAAGGATTCAACCGCCTTGCGGAGGAGCCCCATCTCGTTCAAATTCCCGCCCTCCGGCGATTCCCGGTGTTTTTGGACCTCTCCCGCGAGATATTTCATGTCCTTTTCCAGGGCCTCGTGTTCAAGATTATTGAAATTTTCTTCCGGCATAGAACCTTGAAAAGCTATAATTATTTATATGAACAACAAAAAGGCGTATTTTTTTCTTTTCGTCATCATAATTATAGCAGGGTTCTTCAGGCTCAACCAACTCAAAACCGCTCCGCCCGGTCTTTATCCGGACGAAGCAATGAACGGAAACAACGCGCTCGAGTCGCTCGGAACTGGGCATTTCAAGGTTTTCTATCCGGAAAACAACGGCCGCGAGGGCCTTTTCATAAACATACAAGCTCTGTTTCTTAAAGCTTTCGGCATGAACGAACCGTGGGTCTTGAGATTGCCGAGCGCGATTTTCGGAATACTCACCGTGCTGGGGTTATTTTTTCTAACAAGAGAATTGTTCGGTGGAAACCCCAAACCACAAGCACCAACTCGTGGCGATAAGATTGCTTTACTCGCCTCATTCCTCCTCGCCACGAGCTTTTGGCACATAAATTTCTCCCGCATAGGTTTCAGGGCCATAATGGCTCCTTTTTTTATCGTCTGGGCAAGCTATTTCTTTTTCTATTCCATAAGAAAAAACGCTGACGCCAAAAAATGGCTCCCGCTTGCGGCAATAAGCGGAGTGTTCCTGGGATTAGGTCTTTATTCCTATATAGCCTACCGGATAATGCCCCTTTTGTTCCTCGTATCTGCCGTTCTACTTATAAGAAAAGAAAATGTATGGAAAATATTTATCGTTGTTGCGGCATTCGCCGTAATAACTTTTTTGCCCCTTGGGGTTTACTTCATCCAAAACCCGGCCGATTTCCTTGGCAGGACTTCTCAGGTTTCCATATTCGCCTCACTCTCTCCCGTGAAAGACCTGCTCCTGAACACCGTAAAAACTCTCGGCATGTTTAACTTTGTCGGCGATTATAATTGGCGGCATAACCTGAGCGGCAAACCGGAACTCTTCTGGCCCGTTGGAATTCTGTTCATCGTTGGAATAATCTACGCCGCCGGAAAAATTTTCGCAAAAACCGGCGAGGGGCGCGAAGATCTTGGCCGGCCCTCCTATCTATTCCTGTTTTCCTGGTCAATCCTGGGACTCCTTCCGGTCGTCATTTCGAACGAGGGCATACCTCACGCGCTTCGTTCAATACTTCTCATACCGCCGGCGATCATATTCTCGGCTCTGGGCGGAGCGGTCGTTTACGGAATAATCAAGAAACATATCGGTCCGGCCTTGCTTAAAACAATAATAATCGCCTTCCTTTTTGTCGTCGCAGCTCATACCTACTATTCCTACTTCGTAGTTTGGGCGAAAAACAGCGAGACTTATGATGCCTTCAGCTCCGATTATGCCGAAATAGGAAGGAAAATAAACGAATTGCCGCGAGAGGTGCCAAAATATGTGGTAGTTGAGGGAAACGGCGTGGACGCAAGGGGAATCCCGATGTCGGCGCAGACGGTAATGTTTATGACCAATACGTTTCTACGAGAAGACCGGTTAACGAAGAATGTCCACTACATTCTGCCTAAAGACAAAAATAACGCTCCCGAAAACGCAATAAAATTCTACCTGCGCTGATATTGCGCAAGTAGTTTTATATTTTCGTTATCTTAACTTCGGTGAAGTGCTGTCTGTGTCCCTTTTTCTTCCTGTACCTCGTTTTCGAATGGTATTTGAAAACTATCTTTTTCTTATCGCGCCCCTGCCCTAAAACATCAGCCTCAACTTTGGCTCCTTCAATATAAGGA
>JBBUAV010000024.1:0-1410 GCA_038058585.1 Patescibacteria group bacterium
TTAAATTCTTGCTGTTTCTCCCCCAAGACCCCTCTCATCTTCGCTCTTGTCCTTGTGGTCCGTACCCCTTTCTTAGGACACCGTCTCTGAGAAGGATTTCGACCTTTGGTGTCCCTCTGCGAATATCGCTGGGGGCATTTTTAGTATAGTGTGGATCCTCAAGTTGTTGTAGATATGAACCTGTTGGTAGATAGCATATATGAGCTCGCCCAAGGTTTTGAATCGGTTCGGATCTCCCAAATCCACTTTGAATTGGGAGTAGAATGATTCTTGATATCCGTTCTCCCAAGGACATCCCGGACGGCTACGAGAAATCTGAGTGCCGCAGGCATCGAGGATATCGGTGAATGCCCTTGCGTCATATTCCTTCCCGTTGTCCGAATGAAAGATCCCGGGGCGCGGATAATAAAGAAGGGCGGCCCCGAGCGCTTGGATGGTAAGCGCGGCGCCTTTCCGCATCGCCACATGGATTCCTAGAACGCGTCTTGTGAAAAGATCAATCGCTGTGGCGACGTACACCCTCTTTTCCCGATGGATGAGTTCGGTGAAGTCCGCCACCCAGATATGATTTGCAGACAAAGGTGTGTTGGAAAGAAGAAGGTTGGGATATGTCCGAAAAGCTTTTGATTTCTTCCATTTTCTACCTCTTCTCCGATACGGTTTCATGCCAAAAAGACGCATCACTCTCCGTACCCGCTTCCGGTTCAGGTGAAGATGAAACGCCACTCTCCGGTGCCCATAACTGGGGTTTTCATGCAGCACCTCTTCGATACGCTGTTTCAGACGCCAATCTTTTGCTTTTTGCAGGTGGCGGTAGTAAAGGAGCGAACGGGAAATACCGAGGCTTCTCGCCAAGGCGGATTTGTTTCCCCTCTCCGCGATCAATTCTTTTTTTGGGAGGCGGAGAGCTTCATCGTGATCTCTCCCACAAGCTCGAGGAGAGATTTGTTCTCTCGCTTCAGACGGGCGATTTCCGCCCACGACGGGGATCCCGAGGCTCCTTTGGTGAGCCAACCGTAGATGGTTTGGGTGGAAAGGCCGTGTTCTTTGGCGGCCTCCGATACGGAGACACCTTCGTCTTTGATCCTTTTCACGATCTGTTCTTTCACTTCCTTCGCGACCCGATGCGATTTATTGTTTGTAGCCATAACCCTATCATTTTATACTGTTTCGCTTCTCAGAGATTGTGTCCAAGTTTTGGGGGACCGGTCAACTTGCTCCATTTGCCTCACAATAATTAGCACCGACACTAGTACCCGCTCTTACAAGCTGACTTATTAGTGGGTTGTTTATTACATTTTTTGGTATTTTTTTCGAGAATTCGATTATATTTTCTCCAAATTTTTGTGTCCTTTCTTCAAGATCGTATTGCATATTTTTAAAAATTGGAAATTATTGAATTGATTGAAA
>JBBUAV010000025.1:0-2636 GCA_038058585.1 Patescibacteria group bacterium
GTCCGCGATGGTTATGCCGTGAATCTTGCGTCCCCGAGCCGATTTGAACGGCTGACCTCTTCCTTCGCAGGGAAGCGCTCTATCCGCTGAGCTACGGGGACATTTTGTCGCGGCAGTATGCTTTCAAGCCGAACTACCAAGGCTCCGACTCATTTTCCCATAAATTCCATATTTTGATTAGTGCCGGATCTTATGGGGTTTCGGCGCTGCAGTCGTGGAGCCAAATTAAACGCAGGTTCTATGGAGATATCATTTACGCTCCTAATTTATCTGCGACTCAGAATCGCAGATAGTTCTCAATGGCATCAAGGAATGAGGTTTTGTATTCGATCTGGGATACATAGGACCCGAGCGCTTCCTTAACCACTCCGGCCCTGTCTCTCGCGACTCTTAATTTTACGTCGGGCCTGAATCGTTTGTGAAAATGCAGCTGGAGATCGAGCCAATCCGCTTCCGTATTTTCGTCGATGCCGAAACTCTCCATTTCCGAATAAGGATATAATTTTTCTTTGTTTATCCCCACTCCGCCGCTAGTTATGGAGAAATTCATCATCTGCGGTTCGCGATTGGCCCAGGTTATGACGAGTATCTCCGCTACCACCACAAAAAATCCGAAAAGAAAATTATTTTGCCACACCGCAAATCCCAGGATCATAACGGCGATGAGGATCGAAGCCCAATACCAGTGTATCCCCTTGGGTCTATGTTCAAATTCCGGAGCCATCCACTCTATATTAAGGGAGTTCATGGCTTAATTTTAGCACACGAACTGACGCTAGGCTTTAGCGGCGGTGAGCGCTACTATTGTTTTGGCTCCGGCGTTCTTGAGGGCTCGAGCCGCTTCTTCGAGAGTCGCGCCCGAGGTTGTGATATCGTCGACTAATATGAAACTTTTACCGGAAACTATATCCTCATCTTTGACTCTGAAGCAGTCCCTGACGTTTATTTTTCTCTCCGCCAGATTTTTAATTTCGCTCTGGGGAGACGTGTTCCTTGTCCTTTCGAGAACGTCGGTGCGCATATTAAGATTTAGGTATTTCCGGAGTTCAACCGCTATAAGTTCCGCCTGATTGAATCCCCGTTCACGCAGCCTTCTGGGTGAAAGGGGGATTGGGATTAAACAGAATTTTTGTATCGGCATCTCCAGGGAAGACGTGTAGGATGCAAGTATTCGGCCGAGAGTTTTTGCGGCGTCCCTAATGCGCCTGAATTTCAGACCGTGAACTATGTTTTTCATAACATCGTCGTAGTTCGTTGCTGCCCCAAGAATGTAGGGATGATTTTTGTGGCAATTTCTTCGATTGACGGGAAGCCTTGCGCGGCACTTTCCGCAAAACAAAGTGTTATTGATTTTTATTGCGGAGACGCATTTTTCGCAGACGGCATCGTCTTCCGTGTCTTTCCCGCAGTTCAGGCAGGACGAGGGAAAAACAGCCTTTAAGATATTTTGAAGAAACATTTTTATGCGGGATATGATTGAAAATCTTGTGCTATAATTAAGCAGAAATGTGGGATATTTTCAAGTCTTTGAAATCCCTGAAATCTCTGAAACAGGGAATATTCCCATCTTACTTGGGAATCGACATAGGCACGACATCCATAAAAGCGGTTGAAGTGAAACCCGGCAAAAGTTTGCCGGAGGTTATAAACTACGGACTTCTCGAATCAAGCGGATACCTTTCGAGAACCAATCAGGCTCTCCAGGCGAATACTCTGAGAATTTTTGAAAAAGAGGTAGCGGAACTGCTGAAATTACTTGTGTCGGAGATGAAACCCAAAACTAACGAGGCACTGGCATCGCTCCCCGTATTTTCCGTTTTTACCACTATTCTTGATTTTCCGCCCATGAGTCCCCAGGATATCGAGAAGTCCATTTCTTTCCAGGCCAGGCAGTATGTTCCGCTGCCTCTTTCGGAGGTCGCGCTCGATTGGATCAAAGTCGGAGAATACAAGGACGATAAGGGATACGAACACCAGCAAATTCTTCTCATTTCCGTTCCGCAGGATCAGATAAAAAAATACCAAAGGATATTCGAAATAGCCGGTCTGAGGCTGCGGGCGCTCGAAATCGAGGGGTTGAGCCTCGCCCGCATTTTCGGAGGAACCGACCCAACACCGACGACGATAGTGGACATCGGGAGCCGTTCCACGGCAGTCACATTTCTTGAAAAGGGTCTGGTTAAGTTCACCGAGCAGAGCGATTTTGGCGGTGCGTCCCTTACTCAGGCGCTCGCGACAAGCCTGGGAATAAATCCTTTGCGGGCTGAGGAGCTCAAAAAGGAGCGCGGCATTACAAGAGAAGGCCCGGATTACGAATTGTCCACAATAATGATGCCGTTTTTGGATGTTATAATTAACGAAGTAAAGAAAATTAGATATAAGTACGGGAACCAGTTTCCGGCGGCGCCCAAGACCGAGAGACTGATACTGAGCGGAGGCGGAGCGAACCTACTGGGAGTCGAAGAATATTTCAAGAGGGAATTTGATGTTCCGATAGTTAAGGCGGCGCCGTTTGAGAAATTCGAATACCCGCCGTCCATGAGCGGACTCATACCCGAACTTAACCCCATTATGAGCGTGGCGCTGGGCCTGGTCTTAAGGGAATTTGCCTAAGGAAACAGGCAGGGATATTCCCC
>JBBUAV010000025.1:2646-10644 GCA_038058585.1 Patescibacteria group bacterium
CTCCGCGCCTCCCGCGGCATATTCATTTTTTAATTTAAATATCAACCAACGATCATGCCCTTACCCCAGAAAGTAATAGAGCAACTCGGACGCGAACCGCCAAAAACTCCGGGCTGGTCCGGCAGGCTTTTGATGTTCTCGGGCCTGATTTTCTTTTTAAGCCTATTCATTTATTTGGGGCTTGTTTTCGGCTATAAAACATATCTTAATTCCGAAGTAAGGAAATTGGACGACCAGGTGCAGAAGTTCAGTCAGCAGATACCACTCGAAGAACAGGTAAAGATAATAAATTTCTACTCCCAGCTCGTCAACATTAAGTCTCTTCTTGCAAAACACGTTTACGGGTCGAGTATTTTCAGTTGGCTTGAAAAAAATACCCAGTTTAATGTTTATTACAGGGATTTTGGCCTGGATACATCTGCCAGCTCTTTGCATCTTAGCGGTTCGGCTAAAACCATGGATGACGTCATACAGCAAATTGCCATATTCCAGTCGCGGCCGGAGATAGGGAAGGTGTCCGTGAGCAGCGTGTCGTTTTCCGAAGGAGCGTGGATTTTCGACGTGTCGATAATTTTCGATCCGGATTTTTTCCATAACCCCAATAATAAATGAAGCAAACCACCAAAAGATTTTTGAGCATGATACTCGGATTGGTGCTGCTCGTGGCCTCCATGGTCTTGTACTTTGAATTCATATTGCCCGTCTACGACGAAGTTCTGGCCATAAAAGCGCAGAAATTGGGACGGGAAGAATTTTTGAACGGGAAAAAATCGATAATAAAACAGGTACAGAGCCTTATAGACACATACGAGGGGCAGGGACAGGTTCAGCAGGTCGTGTCGCTCACCCTCCCCGCCGAGGAGGATATTGGCGGAGCCATAGCCCAGCTCAACGGTCTCGCGAGAAACAGTGGTTTTATCGTCCGTTCCCTCTCTATATCGACGACGGACTTTTACGGCGGAGAGGCCAACGAATCCGGCAACGGAGAAAACTCCGCGGCCGTAATCCAAAAACCGATCGGCAGGGTTTCTATAAGCGCCAGCATGGCTGGTTCGTACGACAACCTGAAGAGCTTCATATCGCTCCTCGAAACTAATGTGCGTATTTTCGACCTTGAAAACCTCGCCATTAGCCCGAATCTTTCAGGGAATAAGGGTTCCGCTCAGGATATTTTTGAATATTCGCTTGGGGTCGTTACCTATTACCAGAAGCGTTAAAATAAAAGTAAATAAATGGCCATAGTCGTAGTCGAGGAAGGCAAGAACAAAGTGAACATCGTGAACGTAGTTTTGTGGTTCGTGGTGATGACCATCTTGGGCGTGGCAATATATTATATTTTCTTTTCCAGGCCGGAATTGGTGGAGGTCGTTATTCCTTCCAATTTCAAGAACGTAGATTCACTGGCAACGGTTAATCTTGATCCCAATGAGGTCGTAAGCAGTAAAAGTTTTCAGTCTCTGAAGCAGTACGTTCAGTTGCCCGTTCCCGGAAATGCGGGGCGCTCAAATCCGTTTATGAAGCCCTGAATGTTTTTCCTTGTTAAAATTTCATGACAAACGAAGACCTCATAAAATTAATAGAGAAAAATAATCTCCTCAAAGGAGAATCGATAAGCAAGCTGAAACGAGAGACCTTGCTTTCCGGCAGGTCGGCGGAGTCCATTATTTCCGGCCAAAGGCTCATAGACACAAGGAAACTCTCCGAGCTCAAGAGTTCCGCGCTCGGTGTTCCGTACAAAAGGGTGAATCTTGACGATATCAGTGAGGATGTCTTGGGGCTCGTGCCTGAAGAGACCGCGACAACTTACGAGGCCGCGCCGCTCGGCAAAAAGGATAATCTCATGATTGTCGGGATGATAAATCCCGACGACGCCAAGGCTCAGGATGCGCTGAAGTTCATTGCGCGAAACAATAGATTGAACCTGGGAGTCTACCTTATATCTTATGACGATTGGAAGGAAGTATTGAGGAAATATTCTCCGTATCGGTCGGAGATCGAGAGAGCCGTGCAGTCTTTGAACCTGAAGCCCGGTTCGAGCGGCCAGAGGGTAGTTGAACTTGAAGAAAAAGGGGCCATAAGCGAAGAGGCGCCTGTCATAAAGATAGTATCGGAGACGCTTAAGGAGGCGGTCTCGAGCCGCGCTTCGGACGTGCACGTGGAACCCCAGGAGAATTATTTAAGAATAAGGTTCAGGATTGACGGCGATCTCCACGAGGAACTTTCTTTGCCCGTGGAGCTTGCCCAGCCCGTCGTTTCCCGCATAAAAGTCATCTCCGGCCTGAAGATAGACGAAACGAGAATACCCCAGGACGGTCGTTTCCGCACGAAAGTCCTGGACAGAGAAATAGACTTCAGAGTTTCCACTTTCCCGACACCGCTCGGCGAAAAAGTGGCCGTAAGGGTCCTTGATCCGTCTACCGGTTTAAAAAATTTCGGCGAGCTTGACTTGGTAGACCGCAACCTCAGTGCGATTAAGGAAGGATTGGAGCGGCCGTTCGGCCTCATTCTCGTGACTGGTCCTACCGGTTCCGGCAAGACAACTTCTCTTTACGCCATGCTCCAGAGATTAAACAGCGAAAGAGTGAATATTGTGAGCCTTGAAGACCCGGTGGAATATTTTGTGCCGGGTGTCAATCAATCCCAGGTTAAGCCGGAGATAGGATACGATTTCGCTTCAGGCCTGCGCCAGATATTGAGGCAGGACCCGGATATAGTCATGGTCGGCGAAATTCGCGATGACGAAACGGCCAGTCTTGCCGTGCAGGCCGCCCTCACCGGTCATATAGTTTTATCAACCCTACACACGAATAATTCCGTGAGCGTTATTCCGCGACTCATAGATATGAAAGTGGAGCCGTTCCTTCTCCCGGTTTCCGTGAACCTTATGATATCCCAGAGGTTGCTGGGACTTTTGTGTCCGAACTGCAAAGCGGCAGAGGAGGCGTCTCCGGCCGTGGGCAGGATAATCAAGAAGGCTCTGGATGAGCTTCCGGGTGATACAAAGGTTAAATACACCGAGCCCTATAAGATCTACCGCGCGAAGGGGTGCGCCAAGTGCAAGGGCAAGGGCGTTGTCGGCAGAACCGGATTATTCGAAGTTCTCCGCATGACTCCGGCCCTTGAAGAAGTCATAAACAGCGGCCCGACCGTCCAGAAAATAGTTAAGGAAGCCAAGAGCCAGGGGATGATATCACTAAGACAGGACGGCATAATCAAGGCTCTTGCCGGAAAAATTTCGATAGAGGAAGTGATTAGAGAAACTGAAGACCTGTGATATAATCAGCGTTCATGGACTATAAGGAAAAACTTAGGGAGATATTGATTACCACGGCAAAGCAGAACTCTTCTGATTTGCATTTGGCCGTCGGCAGGAGACCCACCCTGCGCGTTGACGGAGTGCTTGTTCCCCTTCAGAAGGAAGCGATTATGACCCCGGAGATGGCCGAAGGGCTGATATTTAATTTTCTAACGCCCGAGCAGAAGGATAGGTTTCTTAAGGAGAGGCAAATTGACTTTGCGTACAGTTTTGAGGACAAGGCCCGGTTCAGGGCGAATGTTTATTTTCAGAAAGGATATGTTGCCGCGGCGCTCCGTCTCATACCGGCCAGGGTAAGGACAATAGACGAGCTTAATCTTCCTCCCATAATCCACGACTTCACGAAATTATCCCAGGGATTCATATTGGTCGTGGGTCCGGCAGGGCACGGAAAATCTTCAACTCTCGCCGCCATGCTCGACGAAATAAACCACACGCGCTCTGACCACGTAGTTACCATTGAGGACCCGATAGAATACGTTTTTACGCAGGATCGCTGCATCATCTCGCAGAGGGAGGTGGGCGGCGACACACCGACTTTTCACAGCGGTTTAAGGACGATTTTGCGCCAGGACCCGGACGTGATCATGATAGGCGAGATGCGTGACGCCACTTCGATTGCCACGGCCATGACGGCGGCCGAAACGGGCCACCTTGTCTTCTCGACCCTTCACACCAATTCCGCGGCCCAGACGATAGACCGCATAATAGACTCTTTCGCGGCGGAGCAGCAATCTCAGGTCACTTCCCAGCTTGCGGCGACGCTTGTCGCCATAGTGTCCGAAAGGCTGCTTCCGCGCATCTCCGGAGGGAGGGTGCCGGCGATGGAAATAATGATCATGAATCCGGCAATAAGAAATCTTATCCGCGAGAGAAAAATTTATCAGATAGATCTGGTCATAGAAACAAGCCTCCAGGAAGGAATGGTTACCCTGAACCGCTCACTCGCCAGCCTCGTCAAAAACAAAGAAGTTAGTCTGGAAAACGCCGAACTTCATTCGCTGAACCCGGCGGAGATGCGCATTCTCTTAGAGAGAACATAGTCCCGTTCCGCACGCCTTCCCTCCGGTCAACCGTATAATTTCCTCCCAAATTCCAGAGACATGAAATTTAAATACCAGGCGAGAACCAAAGAAGGAGAACTGCAGGTCGGCGTCGTTGAGGCGGGAAGCCGAGAGGCGGCCGCGAATATCCTTGCTGGCCATGACCTTTTCGTTTTGAGCGTGGAGTCCGCCGAGAAGCCTTTTTGGTTGGAGGGCATATTTAGCTATTTCGGAAGGGTTAAGGGCAAGGACATGGTTGTCTTCGTAAGGCAGCTTGCGACGCTTCTCGAGGCGAGGCTTCCCTTAAACAGCGCATTGAAAACCCTTTACAACCAGACTGGCCACACCATTCTCAGGGAGGCTGTTTTCCAGATGGCCGAAGATATAGATGCGGGGCTTTCTTTTTCTCAGGCGATGGAAAGACAGGGGAACGTTTTTCCCCAGTTTTATATCGAAATGATCAAGGCGGCGGAGATAACCGGCAACTTGAACGAGATAATGGGATTCTTGGCGGATTACTCCGAAAAAGAAAGTATTTTAATGAGCAAGGCGAAATCGGCGATGGTTTATCCGGCAATCGTGATTTTCCTGTTTTTGGTTGTTGCCTTCATAATGGTTTCGTTCGTTTTCCCGCAGATAGCCCCGGTATTCGAGCAATCGGACGTGCAATTACCCATTTACACAAGGATTCTCCTGGGATCGGGAACGTTTTTGGGTAAATGGTGGCCTGCCTTGATCTTGGGGGTATTTTTCTTGGGCGTTCTTGCCCTCGACTGGAGCCGCACGCCGGAAGGCAAGTCCATTATTGACGATGCGAAGATAAAACTGCCGATATTGAACAAAATTTTTCTGCCGGTGGTGATGACTCGGTTTTCCGATGCGACCGCCCTCCTCATCCACGGAGGCATACCGATTGCTCAGGCCCTGGAGGTGATAGGCCACATGATAGGAAATGTTCTTTACAGGGACATATTCCACGACATCGCCGAAAGCGTTAGACGGGGGGAAACCTTGTCCCAAAGTGTGGCCAAATACCCCGATTATTTTCCGCCCCTTGTGTCGCAGATGATGGCTGTGGGCGAGAGGACCGGCACGATCGAGCAGGTTATGAAGCGTTTGGCGGGATTTTACAGCAGGGAAGCGGATTCCGTCATAAATAACCTCGTCGACCTGATACAACCCGTTCTTATGATAGGAATAGGCGTTCTCGTGGCGTTTATGTTCGCTTCGATACTCATACCTTTATATAGCCTAACGTCCACATTGCGTTGAACGGAAAACGATGTGCTATAATATTTTTAAGGCTAATCTTTTTCGAGCCAAGAAAAGGTCGGTTGATATTCGACGCCAAGGTGTCCAAGTTATAGAAATGGAAAAAAAGAGTCAAATCGGCAGCCGCAAAGGCTTTACGCTGATCGAAATACTGATAGTCGTGGCCATTATAGGTATTTTGGCCTCGGTGGTTCTCGTGGGGCTCCGGCCAGCCCAGAGGCTGGGTCGGGACGCGAGGAGGTTATCGGACCTGAGGCAGATCCAGGTTGTACTGGAACTGTATTTCAATAAGTGCGGTTTTTATCCCGGCGGTTTCGACTGTACCGATACTATTGTGCAGCCAAACTGGACTGGTTTACGCGACGCGCTAACGAACGCAGGTTTGGGTGTAACCAAGTTGCCATCGGACCCGCTGAACAACAGCACTTACTACTATCGCTACGGAGCGAGTCCGTCTAGCAGGCCGACAAATTACGTTTTGGGCGCGCAGATGGAGGATGCGAACAATCCTGCTCTAAGAGACGACGTGGATAGCTTATCCGCTGGTGGCAACATATTTGGAGTTGACTGCGGTTTTGGGAATCCGGAGACTCCTTCCCCAATATACTGCCTGCAGCTGTAGTTGAGTTGCGGTTTCTCGACACATAAATTATGAGCCGGCGCGAAATTCGCCGGCTTTGTGTTTTTTCCTTAGAATAATCTTATGGCTTACTTATGGCTTTTTGTTTTGGGAACCGCAGCGGGAAGTTTTTTGAATGTTCTGGCTCTGCGTTACGACCCGGACAAATTTTTATTGTCGGTAGAGGTAGTTGGAGGCAGGTCCCGTTGTCCGCGGTGCGGGAGAACTCTGCTCTGGTTCGAACTTATTCCCGTTCTGAGCTTCGTTTTCGAGCGTGGGAGATGCCTGGGCTGCGGCGAACGCATAAACATAAGATATCCGATCGTGGAGATTATTGGCGGACTGGTTTTTGTTCTTGTTCCCCTCTCGCTTTTTTCTCCGGCCGCAAGTCCGGCTGATTACTATATAAAGTCCGCCGTATGGATCTTTATCTTCTCGACCCTCCTTCTGGTTTCGCTCATAGACCTGCGTCTTTCCATTATTCCCGATGAGGCGAACATCTTTCTTGCCGTTCTCGGCGCGATTCTCGTTTTTGTTTCGCGTTCCGAATTCGGCCTTACGGAAGGTTCTTTCTTGGGCTCATATTCCCTTATTTTCGGATGGCGCGGCGATATTTGGACCAATCGTGTCGTGGCTATTCTTGCGGCGGGGGCGCTCTTCGGTTTCATAATCCTGATTACAAGGGGGAAGGGAATGGGCATGGGAGACCTGAAGCTTTCTCTGCCTTTAGGCATGATCTTGGGCTGGCCGGATTTCCTCATAATGTCCTCCATCGGATTCATTCTTGGTTCCATAGTCGGAGCTTGGTCGGTCATACGAGGCAAAAAAACAGGGAAAAGCCCGTTGCCCTTCGGTCCTTTTCTCGCCTCGGCGACCCTGGTCGTTTTTCTCTTCGGAAAAAGGCTGGCGGATTTGTATTTCAGCTTGTTTATCGGGTAGGATGCCCGCTTTGTCCCACTGGCCGCAGGGTCTTTATTATTTGATAGAATTAAGGCAACAGCAAATATTTTGTCTTCAGGATGAAGGGTAAATTATTCATATCGGGAACGGGGAAAGATAAACGTCATCTCCTGGGCTTCACGCTCGTGGAAATTTTTGTTGTTATGGCGGTATCGGCTCTTATCGCCGGTTTGGCGCTCAGTTACAGCAGGAAAGGGGAAGATCGGATATCGCTCTATATTGAATCCCAAAAGATAATAGAACTTATATTCAGGGCGAAATCACTTTCTCTCGCCACCTACGCCAATGCTCCCGGGTCGGATAAGCCCTGCGGCTATGGCTTGCAACTCGACTATTCCGCGCAGCAGTATTCTCTCTTCAGTTATGTTCCGGTCAGTGCGCCGGAGTTCTGTCCTTCGCCGTCTGACGTCTCTTCCGTGCCGGAGATCAGCCGTGAACCGGTGGACGGCGCGCGTTATGCATACAAGCCGGCTTCCGGCGTGTTGCTGCAGGCTATGGGCGATAGTTTATATGTAGTTCTCTTTGTTCCTCCGGCCCCAAGGACGCTCTTGAGCAGGAATTTCGGCGGAGGCGGTTTTGTGGACTTACCCTCCTTTGTTTACCTTACAACGCGCGACGGTTCGGCTACGATGAAGATAGTGGTCAGTCCGGAGGGGCAAGTTAATTTCCAATGAACCCCTTCTTTTATAAAAGCAAACAAAGGACCGGTCAGATTATCATTGAGGCCATAATCGCCTCAAGCGTTCTTGTCGTGGGGCTCCTTGGAATAACGGCATTGCTCGCCAGCT
>JBBUAV010000026.1:0-6323 GCA_038058585.1 Patescibacteria group bacterium
TTTCCAAGTCCGGCGGGTCAACCGCGCCATATGCAGGGGCTTCCCCTTTTTACGTAAACAATTGAGGTACCTTCGTGTCTCTTTTCTTTCGGCTTTTACGATCTTCCTCGCTCGAGGAGGAAGTCCCCAGTCCCAGTCGGTGGTCTCCGGAACGCCAGTAGAGTGATCCTTGGAGTAAAAGCAGGCCCAGTAGCGGGAACCCACCCCTCGTCCTCGTACAATATCCATTAGACGGTGGCATTGCGGACAGGTAGGCCTGTTTAATACTCTCTTCATCGCAAGCCACGCTCTTCTTAGGAGGTTCCTCCTGAAATTCTTTGTTCGGTGAGTCGGCTTGGCGAAGTAGGGCGGACGTCTCTTCTTCGGGTTTTTCTCTCTGAAATACGTTGGGTCTTCAATAAGCACCCAGCCGGAATCGCTCGCGCGCGCCCGATTTTCATCTTTGAGCCAAGTGGTCCAGACAACTACGATAAGGCGATTGGCGCAGAAGAAGAATCCTATTTCCCTGCCGTACCTCTTGCGCGGAGGCGTAAGCCTGAAATGTAATATGTTTTTCCGGACTTCTTCGGACGTGATTCCTCTGAAACCTCGCGTCTCAAGCTCTCTTTTGATGTACAGAAAATCCTCGGTTGTTGGTAGGATTTGTTTCGGCGTAAAACCACCTCCTTCTCCGTAGTTAAAATAAAAAAACCATAATACTTATAACCCTTAAATCCGATAAAATCAAGGAAAAAAGAGATAAGGCCTTCCATGGGAAGGCCTCAAAAAGAAAAAATGCTTGTCCACCAATACGGCGAACGTAATATAAAACGGTATGAAAGTGTCAATGAACCGATTTAATAATAACAGCTCACTACGACGCGTCAAACCCCTCCCTGTGGAAAACTCCGACGCCTGCTTTAGCGAAGTCGGAGTCCGACCGGAGCGTCGGACTTACTAAACCTTAACTCTGAAAAACCGCTTTTTCCCCACGCGCAGGACCTCGCCGCCGTGAAAATTTATTATTTCCTTGGGATCTTTCTTTGCCATCCCCGAAACTTCAAGCCCGCCTTGCTCAATAAGCCGCCTGGCCTCACTTCTGCTCTTTATGAAATCCAGGGATGCAATAAGGTCTATGGCCGCAACTTTCTTCTTGCTTTTTATCTCCGGCAATTCTTCCGGAACCTCTTTTTTTGAAAATAACTTTTCGAATTTGCTGCGCGCCTTTTCGGCCGCCTCCGTTCCGTGATAGCGTCTTACGATTTCGCCGGCCAGGTCCTCCTTTATTGGCTTCGGATTTTTGCCGGCGGTGAGCGTCTGTTTGTGAGTCCTTATCTTCTCCTCCCCCGCGTCGGTCGTAAGCTCGAAATAGTTCAGAATCTCGCTGTCATGCATAGACATTATCTTTCCGAACTGCTCGTCCGGAGAATCGGAGGTGTTTACGACGTTACCCCAGCTTGTCGACATCTTCCGGCCGTCAAGCCCCAAAAGCATTTTGGTCGTCATAATATCCTGCGGTTCCTGGCCGTAGCGCTCCTGAATCTTCCTGCCCGCAATCAGATTAAAAAGCTGGTCCGAACCGCCTATTTCAACGTCGGCCTTCACGGCCACGGAATCGTATCCCTGCATAAGGGGATACATGAGTTCGCGGAGGCTGATTTCTTTGTTTTTCTTCCATCTTTCCTGAAAATTACGGCGTTCAAGTATCTGGGCGACGCTGAAAAGCTCAGCAAGGTCTGAAACATCCCGGAAATTAAGCCTGGAAAGCCACTCGCTGTTATAACGAATCTCCGCTTTTTTGAGGTCCAATATCTTACCTATCTGCGGCAGATAATTTTTCATATTCCTTTCTATCTGGATTTTGGCGATAAATGGCCTCTTTTCGAGCTTATCCGAGGGATCGCCTATCTGCGCCGTAAAGTCTCCTATTATAAGGACGATCTTATGGCCTAAGTCCTGAAATTCGCGCAGCTTCCAGAGCGAGATGGCCCGCCCGAGATGGATTTTGTCGCCTGTGGGGTCAACACCGTGCTTAACTCTTAGTTTTTTACCGGACAAAAGCACGCGTTCCAGGTGGGGGTGGTCTATTATCTCCTCTGTGTTTCGCAAAAGTAAATGTTTTATTGCCGCACCACGATTGGCCATATCAATAATAATCTTATCACGAAAAAACGGGGATAAGTAATAATCTCTCCCTGAAAATTTTTATCGCTACTCTTAAAACAATTCTTATTTCCCTTTCGCTACAATCTCGTCAATTAGTCCGTAAGATTTCGCTTCCTCGGCATTGAGCCAAAAATCACGGTCTGTGTCTCTCTCGATTTTAGAGAGCGGCTGGCTGGTGAGCTTTGCCAAGATGCGATTAAGCTTCTCCTTGGTCCTTAGGATCTGTTTCGCCGCAATCTCAACCTCAATCGCCTGCCCTTCCGCGCCACCCATGATCTGATGGAGAAGAACTTCGGAATTCGGCAAAGCAAACCTCTTCCCCTTTTTGCCGGCAGCGAGGAGAAAGGCGCCCATTGAAGCGGCTATGCCCACGCACATGGTGACAACATCCGGTTTCACGTATTGCATCGTATCGTAAATCGCCATGCCCGCCGTAACCGAGCCGCCGGGAGAGTTAATGTATAATTTTATATCTTTTTTCGGGTCCTCGTGTTCCAGGAAAAGAAGCTGGGCTATGACGGTATTCGCCACGGCGTCCGTTATCGGTCCGCCTAAAAATATTATCCGTTCCTTAAGTAGGCGCGAATAGATATCGTAAGCCCGCTCGCCGAACTGCGATTTTTCGATGACGGTAGGAATTAAATACATTTGTTCTTCGTCCATGCCTTAATTATAGGAAGGGAACCAGAAGTAAAGCAATGATATTGATTATCTTGATAACCGGGTTTATGGCCGGACCGGCGGTGTCTTTGTATGGGTCGCCCACCGTATCACCCGTTATGGCGGCTTTGTGAGTCTCGGAACCCTTGCCGCCGAGATTGCCTTCTTCAATATATTTTTTGGCATTGTCCCAGGCGGCGCCGCCCGAGGTCATGGATATCGCAACGAAAATTCCCGTGACGATCGAGCCGACAAGCAATCCCCCCAGGGCTAACGGCCCCAAAGTTAAAGCCACAGCTATCGGCAAAACTACCGGCAAAAGAGCCGGCACGACCATCTCTTTAATGGCGGCCGAGGTTACTATATCAACGCTTTTGGCATAATCGGGCTTGGCCGTGCCCTCCATTATTCCAGGAATTTCTCTGAATTGCCTTCTTACTTCTTTCACCACGCTCTCCGCGGCCTTACTTACGGCTCGCATCGAAATAGATGCGAAAAGATACGGAATCATGCCACCCAAGAGAAGCCCGACAATGACTTTCGGATCGCTCAGACTGAAATCAAGCGCCTTGCCGGTAACTATCTTCAGGTCCTCGACATAAGAAGCGAAAAGGACGACTGCCGCGAGCCCGGCGGAACATATTGCGTAACCTTTTGTAATGGCTTTTGTCGTATTCCCTACCGCATCGAGGGCATCGATTACTTTGCGGACGGAATCGGGAAGACCGGCCATCTCGGCTATGCCGCCGGCGTTGTCGGTTATGGGACCGAAGGCATCAATAGCCACAACGATACCGGCCATACCCAACATACTCATAACAGCCAGCGCTATTCCGTAAAGGCCGGAGAAATAATAGGCGGCCAAGATCCCGGCAACGATAACTACTATGGGCAGTGCCGTTGACTCCATGCCGACCGAAAGTCCGGTAATTATGTTTGTGCCGTGACCCGTTTCCGAAGAGCGGGCGATGGACCTCACGGGCCTGAATTTTTTGGAGGTGTAATACTCGGTTATAAGAACTATTAAAACCGTAACCAATATCCCGACCAAAGAGGGATAAAACAGCTCCCCGAAGCCAAGCTCCGTGCCGGGAATAATCTTAAAAGAACTTGCCTTGGCGATAGTTCCGGCGTATTCCGAGGCCACAATTGCAAATCCTATGAGGGACAGAATACTTGACGCTATAAAACCCTTATACAAAGCCCCCATTATAGATTGACTTTTGCCAAGACGGACAAAGAAAATCCCTATAACAGAAGCGATAATGGATACCCCCCCTATTATAAGAGGGAGAAGAACCGCGTTTATGGTGTCCGGGAAAGTAATGTGCCCCAAAATCATTGCCGCAATGGCCGTTACCGCATAGGTTTCGAATAGGTCTGCGGCCATCCCTTTGTCGTCGCCAACGATATCTCCAACATTGTCGGCAATCACTGCGGGGTTTCTGGGGTCATCTTCCGGAATACCGGCCTCAATCTTACCAACCAGGTCTGCGCCCACATCCGCTCCTTTCGTGAAGATCCCGCCACCCAAACGCGCGAAAACAGAGATTAAACTGCCGCCGAATCCAAGACCGATCAGGGCCGTAATATTATTGGTTAAAGCATAAAAAACTGTCACCGAGAGCAGCGCCAAGCCAACTACCAAAAATCCGGTAACGGTCCCTCCTTCAAAAGCAACCGAAAACGCCTTTTTTAATCCTGATTTTGCCGCCTCGGTGGTTTTCACATTGGCCCGCACGGCAACACTCATGCCGATATATCCGGCGAGGGCCGAACCTATTGCGCCAACTATAAACCCAGCCATGGTCGTGAGATCCAGAAAAAATCCGATTATCGCGGCGATGACAACTCCAACGATAGCGATTGTCGCATATTCACGCTTCAGATAAGCTCGCGCACCGATTTGTATCGCCTGCGCGATTTCCCGCATCTTAGAATCACCGGTTGGATATCCCGAGATCTTCCAAATAAGAATCAGTGCAAAAATTATAGCGACCAGGCTGCTTAATATCGGAAAATAAACGGGTGACATTTTTGTCAGATTTTATTCTTCTGCCTTTTCTTTCTCATCGGGAGAATCAGCGACTTTTTCTCCGAATTCCATTTCTTCGTTTTGCGCTTTGACGCCTCCGGCTACACCTCCTTCCTGCACTGCCTCCGGCCTTGTTTGTGAACGCACGTCTATTTTCCAGCCGGTGAGTTTTGCCGCCAGGCGAACGTTCTGTCCGCCTTTGCCTATGGCCAAGCTTAACTGATCCTCCGGGACATAAATTCTTGCCTCGCGGCGGGGCAATATTTCAACGGAAACGACCTTGGCCGGAGACACGGCGTTGGTTATGAATTTCTCCGGGTCTTCGGACCATTCGGCAATGTCTATTTTTTCCTGGCCCAATTCGTTGTTGACGGACATGACGCGCGTGCCCCGCTGACCTACAAGAGCACCCACGGCATCCACTCCTTCGCTATTGGAAAAAACGGCCAGTTTGGTTCGGTTGCCCGGTTCCCGGGCAATAGCTTTTATTTCAACGGCGTCTTCGGCCAACTCCGGAACTTCCATGCGAAAGAGTTCCATGACAAATTTCGGATGTGAGCGAGACAAAATTATGCCGGGCAAACGCGCATCTTCCTGGACCGCCAAGACCAAAAATCTCAGCCTCTCCCCGACCCTGTAGTGCTCGCCGGGTATGGACTCGTTCGCGAACATGACCCCCACCGTGCGACCGAGGTCGACATATACGTGTCCCCGCTCGAATCTCTGAACCATACCACTGGTGATTTGCCCTTCTTTGTCTTTCCACTCGTTCAATATGGAATCACGCTCCGATTCCCTGAGTTTTTGGAGAATAACCTGTTTCGCGGTCTGAGCCGCTATTCTTCCAAAGTCCTCGTGCGTCTCGAGCGGAAAAGTTATCTCGTCCCCCAAGGCCACGTCTTTTTTCTCCTTCTTGGCCTCTTCGAGTGTTATGTGCCTGTCCGGATTAAAACGCGGCAGTTTTTGCTCTTCGTTCTCGCCGATGTCCTGCTTCGCATCGATTTTTCCCTCCGTGCTCTCCTCTTCGACTTTCGGATCAATAAAGCGCGCCGTCGTTTCGTCAACGATGGTTTTCACCTGCCAAAATTTAAGATCTCCGGTTTTCATGTCCAGTTTGGCCCTGACGATTTCCCCCCGCTGGCCGTATTCTTTTTTATACGCAGCGGCAACGGAGGATTCTATCGCTTCCAAAACTTTTCCCGGCTCAAGCCCTTTTTCTTCGGCAACCTGCTTTAAAGCCTTGCCAAGATCCTTTATGTTGATCATTTTTTTAAAAAAGTCCGCGTGGTCGCGGACTGTCTTGTTCTGAATTTATCATCCGGGGGAATGAATGTCAAATTCCGCGCGGTGCGCGTTCAGATATTTTCGTAGTGGCGTATTTTTGGCTCCTTGTCACTCATTGTGGTTATTGCCACAAGGTCAATGCGCCAACCCTTATTCTCGTCCACGAATTCCGGTCTTTTCAGGGCAAAAGACTGGCAGG
>JBBUAV010000027.1:0-2827 GCA_038058585.1 Patescibacteria group bacterium
ATTGCCCTAAAGGAAGCCGATTCGCCGCAGTTCGAAAAATACGCGCGCCAAATCGTAAAAAATTCCCGCGTCCTCGCCTCCGAACTTAAAAAACGCGGGTGGCGGATCGTCTCGGGCGGGACGGACACACATCTCCTTTTGGTTGATGTGGCCGACAGAGGTATTGGCGGAAAGGAGGCGAGCGACAGATTGGAGAAAAACGGCATAATCGTGAACAAAAATACCATTCCCTATGACCATCGCCCGCCAGTGGACCCCTCGGGCGTCCGCCTTGGCACCCCATCCGTTACAACCCGGGGAATGAAGGAAAAAGAAATGAAAAAAATAGCGGAAATGATAGACTCGGTTTTGGCCAAAGGTAGGAATATTAAGGCGGAGGTTAGAAAACTTTGCAGAAAATTTCCCATAAAGTAAGTCACGCTTTCCATTAAAAATGAGTAACGGCGACTGATTTTCACAGTCGCCGTTTTGGTTCTTAGGCCTCGGCCTCAGAACGTCCGGCCGATACCGATCCCCAGCGCCTTGAGGGAACCGATGTCCACTTCGGCGAAAAGACTCCATTTGCCACGGAAGATTCCTGCGCCTATCGGAACGTTGAGCTTTTTCGTCGGCGGAGTGAATAATCCCCGCTCTTTCGCGCCAATCGGGAAAAGTCCGTTCATTCCGCTGTAGAGCGACAGGGTTTTGTTCACATTATGGCTCACCACTATCGCCGAGTTCAAGAGGACCGTAGAGGAGTCGTGCCGCCTATGGGCCGACGTTGAGAAGACATTAAAGAGCGACACGTCGGCATGCTTGGAGTGGAAGACGTTCAGGTTGCCCCCCAGTCCCACCCATATCTGATCCTCGCGGAAAATCCTTGTTCCGCCGAACGAGGCGTAGAGGTCAAACCGCGGATGAAACCCGCGAACGTACTGGAGATAGGCGATGTTCAACTCGTCTCCTCCGACGTATATGCGATTCTCTGTGACCATCAGTGCTTGGCTGCCCTTCCCGATGGTTTGAGCCGTGGTCAAGACCTGCGCAGTCGCAACTGCCGGTAATACTACAAGCGAAAACAACAACGAAATCAATCTGCTCCGCATCTGGAATCTCCTCTCCGGGAAATATGGACAATGACGTTCTTGCTGTTAGATATAATAACACTTAACTTTATATTAGTCAATAATGGAATTTGCCTCTCTGGCACTTCGTGTTTAGAATACTTTTATGACCACAATTGACGGCAAAAAAATAGCCGAAGAGATTATCGCTCAGCTTAAGTCGCTCCCGAAGCCGGACAAATTCTTCGGGGCGCTTCTCGTGGGCGACGATCCGGCCTCCCTTAATTTCCTGAAGCAAAAATCGAAAGTGGCCGCGGAGCTGGGAATGGATTTCCGCATCTACCGCCTGCCGTCTGAAACGAAAACCGACGATTTGCGCGGAGAGATAGGAAGATACGCCGTTCCAAAAAACTGCGGCGGATTTATAGTCCAGCTTCCCCTTCCGGAGGCCGTAAATAAACACTACGTCCTGAATGCCATCCCCAAGGAAAAAGACACAGACCTCCTAAGCGAGGCGGCACTTGGGTCATTCTATACCGGCAGGCATAAAATATCTCCCCCATCCGTGGGGACCGTGGAAGAAATACTTAAACGCGAGAATCTGGATATGAGAAAACTGAAGGTCGTCCTAATCGGAGCCGGATTTCTTATCGGCAAACCCGTGGGATTCTGGCTCCAGAACCGCGTTGCCGAGGTTACGGTCTTGGACAGTAAAGCCAAGGAGCTTATGCCAATAGTGAAAGACGCGGATGTGGTCATAAGCGGGGCGGGCGAGGCGGGACTTCTCAAAACCCAAGACCTTAAGGATGGCGCGCTCGTGATTGACTTCGGATTCAATAAGATCGGCGAAAAAATAATCGGCGACTTTGATTCGGCGGGCGCCGAGGAGAAAAACATAACCTACACCAAAACCCCGGGGGGCACCGGCCCGATATTAGTAGCCAAACTATTTGAGAATTTCTATAAACTGAACTCCAAGCAATGAGAATTTTGAAATTATATTATCCCGAAGAGCGTCTGAGGCTTCCACAAGAAGATGCCTGGGCGATAGATGAAAAAAATTTGGCGTTCGCCGTAGCAGACGGCGTCCATTTGCTCCCGGGCATCGAATATCATAGAGGAAAGGAATATCCAGCGCCATCACCATCCGGCAGGTTAGCCCGTGAATTCTGTAATAATTTTATAAAGTTTCAAAAACGATCGGGCATAAAAACGGCGTTTGCGAAAGCCAACCGATCGGTTTTCCGTTTGAACAAAAAACGCGCCAAGCTGAGCACGTTTTTGAAAGCCGGAGTATATTATGCTGCGACTGCGGTGGTCGGCCGGATTAAGAGTCGGATTTTTGAGTGGATGGGCATTTGTGACTCGAGCGTCACGGTGCTTGATTCTCGAGGGAAAATTCTTTTGTTCCACACCGATCACCTCCATCATAACGACTTTGATCCCCTCCTTTCTGAATACTTTCATCTCGATCAAAGCTATATGCTTCGTACGCTTTTTCGGAACGCTCTTTCTCCGCAGGGAAAGAAATTGGGATACGGCGTTATCACGGGAGAAAAAGCTGCCGAAAAATACGCTTGGTCTGGGAAAAGAAAAATGCGCAAAGGGGAGGTTATTGTTTTTGCGACAGATGGCTTCGAGGCGTACCTTCAGGATGATTCTTTTCGGAAGGCGCTATTGAGGTTCAATAAAAAAGAGGTAGAACAAGCCGTGATAACTCTCGAGAAGCACCATAAAAATAACAGTGAATTCGTTTCGGAAGGGACACTGATCGCTGTCTACGT
>JBBUAV010000028.1:0-1448 GCA_038058585.1 Patescibacteria group bacterium
ATCTCGGAAGTCAGCCCTTGGAATTTAACATCGAGCTGTAGAGCGTTTATTCCGTCCGCCGTACCCGCAATTTTGAAGTCCATGTCGCCGTGATGGTCTTCCGGTCCCTGGATATCGGTTAAAATCTTGTAATTATTTTCGTCCGCAAGCATAAGACCCATGGCAATTCCAGCAACGGTTTTTTTTATCGGCACCCCGGCGTCCATGAGCGAGAGGATCGCCGCACTAACGCTCGCCATAGAAGAGGAACCGTTGGACGACATAATCTCCGAAACTACCCTTATGGTATAGGGAAATTCCTCCTTAGGAGGTATAACTGCCTCTACCGCTTTGCGCGCCAAATTTCCGTGGCCTATATCCCGTCTGCCCGGACCCCTGAAAGATCCTATTTCCCCGACAGAATAAGGAGGAAAATTATAGTGAAGCATAAAACGCCTTTTTCCTGTCGTTTCCATCGTCTCTATCATCTGTTCGGCTCCCGGCGGCGCAAGCGTGGTAATTCCCAGAGCCTGAGTATTTCCTCTTATGAAAAGGGCTGATCCGTGCGTACGGGGGAAAAGACCCACTTCGCCGTCCAGACCCCTTACCTCGTCAAGCTTCCTGCCGTCCGGCCTTCTATCTTTTTCCAGAATATTCTTGTGCACCAATTTATCCAGGGCCTCTTCGAAAAGAAAATCCACCGCTCCAAGATCGGCTTCTTTGATATTTTCCGAAACGTGTTTGATGAGTTCTCCTTTTAGTTCTCCTATTTTACTTATGTATTCGATCTTATTGGGCCTATAGACGGCGTCTTCTAATTTGCCGTCGAGGAATTTATCCACTGCAGAGCGGAGCTCGGTATCGTATTCGGACAAAGTAACCTGGGATTTTTTCTTTCCTATTTCTTTGATTATTTTCTCCTCGAAATCGATGATCTTGTCTATCTCCTTCCCTGCAAGTTCAACGCCTTCTATAATCTCGTCCTCCGGCGCGTCTATTCCCTGAAGCTCGATCATATTGATTCTGCCTTTAGGGCCGGCAAAGAAAGCATCAAATACCGGCTTGGTTTTCAGCGTCTCCGAGTTGTCAGGGTTTATCTTTATCTTGCCGTCTATACTCACCACTCTCACTCCGCCAACCGGACCGCCCCATGGGACGTCTGAAATCCCCAAAGCAGTTGAGGCCCCTACGAGACCCAAAAATTCGGGATCATTTTCTTCGTCTATGGCAAGCGTCGTAACTACGACCTGAATCTCTCTCCTTAAGCGACTGTCAAATAGGGGCCTTATAGTCCTGTCTACAAGTCGCCCAGCCAATACTGCTTCTTCCGATGCTCTTCCCTCTCGGCGCACAAAGCGGCTGCCGATGATCTTGCCCGCTGCGTAAAATTTTTCCTCGTAATCAACTTTGAGCGGCAGGTAATCCGTCGCTACGTCTTTCTTGGACATCACAACCGTGGCGAGTACGGC
>JBBUAV010000029.1:0-1446 GCA_038058585.1 Patescibacteria group bacterium
TATGCCTTTTTGGAAGCAAACTGGTCGATGATAATTTCTGCCATCACTGGGATAGTATAGGATTATTACCCGAAAAATGTCAAAACCGTCCGGAAGTTAAGGGCTCCAAGGTATAAGACCAAGTATGACAACCAGGAACACAATGAAAACCGAGAAGTCGAAAAGTATCCTGCGGTTAGTGAGGGAATTTTCCAGATAATCCGAAACCATTTCCAGTCCGACCGTGGTAAAAAGGAACAATATCGCCGCTTGATATAGGAAATTGACGGGCAGAAACATGAGAACCGCGAACATCTGCCACATAAGAAGAGACAATACGGCAACGCAAACATCGCGCCGCCTCACGAAAGCTATGTCCCGTGCGTAAATACCTCCATCGTTATCCAGGAACCCTCTCGGCAAAAAGAAAAAAATGAGACTCACGAGGAGAGCCGAAATATAGGCCGAATACCCGCCTCTTTCCTCAAAAATATTAAAGAACCCTATAAAAACTATGAAGGTGATCAAAAGAATCAGCATTTCATAGTACGGCCTTCTTTCTATGAAGACGAGGTCTTTTATGCCGAGTATGAGATAGAACAGAACGGAATAAAGAACCGCCATCCAAATAGCGTGCGGACTCTCCAAGACGAGAAAGATAAGGATGAGAAACGCCAACGCCATTTTGAGAGGTCTGAAGAACGGGAGAAGGTACAGATAGGCTGCGAGAATCAAAAAAAGCCAGAAGGGCAGAACCAACCAGCCCACGCCGAAAGACGCCGACTTAAGAACTAAATACCAGGGAATCCCCCTTAAGAGCGATTCTAACTTTTCCGCCATCTTTTAATTCTCCGCGAATAATTTTATCGGCCAGCTTATCCAATATCACCTTCTGTATCAACCGCTTGAGGGGCCTGGCTCCGAATTCGGAGCTGAAACCCTCTTTTAGCAGGTATTCCTTAACCCTGTCTTCGATCCCTATCTTTATTTTCTTCAATCCAAGTTTCTTCTCTATGAGGTCGAATTGAATATCCACTATTTTCTTGATATCTTCGACGCTCAGGGGATTGAAAATAACTATTTCATCGATTCTGTTCAAAAATTCCGGCCGGAAATTCTCCTTTAGGGCGTCCATAACCTTGCTTTTATAGCCCACGGCGCCCGAATCTTCTTCCGTAAACCCGAATCCCATCCTCGACATACCTTTAAGGTACTGGCTTCCGACGTTTGAGGTCATAATTATGATCGAATTCTTAAAATTGACCATTTTCCCTTTCCCGTCGGTAAGGCGGCCGTTATCGAGCATCTGGAGAAGTAAGTTAAAAACCTCGGGATGGGCTTTTTCGATTTCGTCAAAGAGAACCAGGCTGTAAGGCCTGTGCCTCACCATTTCCGTAAGCTGGCCTCCTTCGTCGTAACCGACATATCCCGGCGGCGAGCCGATGAGCCGGCTTGTGGCGTGGCGTT
>JBBUAV010000030.1:0-1624 GCA_038058585.1 Patescibacteria group bacterium
AACGCTCTTTTAAAACAAGGAGAACGCACATGAAAAAGAACACGGATGTTGGCGTGGTCGTGGGCAGATTCCAGACGGACAACCTCCATGAGGGGCATCTTCATCTCTTGGAGTTTGCCCGGGCAAGGCACAAAAATTTCCTCGTGGTTTTGGGCGTTCCGAGGTCGTTTTCAACTCCCCGCAACCCCCTCTCGTATGAGATACGCGAGGTCATGCTGAAAAAGGCGTTTCCACAAGCCGTCATCCGCCCATTGATCAACCATCCTTCCGACGCGGCATGGTCGGCTATGCTGGATAGCATTATCGAAAAGGCTTTCCCTGGGCTTGAGGCGACCCTTTACGGCTCCAGGGATTCTTTCCTTAGGAGCTATACCGGAAATCACCCGAAGTTCAAAATCCCGCCTTTTGAAAAATTCAACGGCGCGGAACGGCGGCGGCTGGTTTCCGGCAAGATATCTTCTTCCGGGGTTTTCCGCAGAGGTATCATCTACGCGCAGACAAAAAGAAATCCGATCGCGTACCCTACCATCGATGTGGCAGTGATCAACGGAGAAACCGGGAAGGTTCTGCTTGCAGGAAAAGAAACCGACGGAAAAAAATTCAGATTCATCGGAGGCTTCGTGGATGCCAAGGACGAATCCATGGAATTCGCCGCCCGCAGGGAGCTTTCCGAAGAGGTACCGGGAATCGAAGTCGAAAAGCTGGACTATATCGGGTCAAGCGTCATAGACGACTGGAGATACCGCGATTCTGATGACGGAATAATAACCTCTTTCTTTTCCGCGGTGTTCGTTTTTGGAAACCCAAAAGCGGCCGATGACATAGTTCGTTTAAGATGGGTCCGGATAGACCGGATCATGAAGATCCTGGTAGACGAACATCTGGTCTTGGGAGAAATGCTTTTAAAACACCTGCAAACCAAAAGGAGGAAACCATGAACTCGGACACGGTAAAAAACGCGGCTGCGGCCTGCGACGTCAATCCCGTCGAGGCAACCGACAGCTACAAAGTGACGCACTGGCGGCAGTATCGGCCGCGCACCCGCACCGTCTATTCGTTTTTCGAAAGCCGCGGCGGGGCGTTCCCGGAAGTAACCTTCTTCGGCCTCCAATACATTCTGAAGCGCTATCTGGTGGGACAGGTCGTCACGCCGGAGAACGTCGCGGAAGCCAACGAGGATTTCGCATTGCATTTCGGAAATCCGGACCTATGCAATCAAAAAGGATGGGACCGAATTCTGAAAAAGCACGGCGGCCGCCTGCCCCTGATCATCCGCGCTGTTCCGGAAGGCGCGAACGTCCCCGTCAAGAATGTACTGATGACGGTCGAAAACACCGATCCGGAAGTCCCTTGGGTTACCAATTACGTTGAGACTCTGCTTTCGCAAGTCTGGTATCCGTCAACGGTGGCCAGCCAGAGCCGGCAGATGCGCAAGCTCGTCCTCTCGTATCTGAAAAAAACCGGCGATCCAAGTTTGATTGATTTCAAGGTCCATGATTTCGGTTTCCGCGGCTCAACTTCCGTTGAGTCGGCCGGGATCGGCGGCGCCGCGCACTTAGTTAATTTCAAAGGCACCGATACTTTCCAAGCCATCCGCGTCGCCAGAAAGTACTACGGCGAACGC
>JBBUAV010000031.1:0-9329 GCA_038058585.1 Patescibacteria group bacterium
CAACCGTGGCGAGTACGGCCGTCTCGCCGTATTTGACGAGCACCGCTGCGTTTGCCTGTTCGGCAAGCGATGAAATTTCGAGCGTCAGTTTCTTGCCGCCGATTTCGGTTGAAAATTCTTTTCTCTGGAGCGCCATGGCTATTTTTTAATGATTATCTTCGGTATCTCCTCTATGTTTATGAACTTATCGGCAACTTCCTGAAGCCTGGACGAAGTACTCCGCCTGAAAGCGGCAACCTCCACGAGGCGCCCCATGCCCCACTTAAGATAGTTAACGAGGGGAATAAAGTCGCCATCCCCGGTAACAAGTATTATCGCGTCGAGAAATGAGGCCATCCTTATGGCATCAACTGCCATTCCTACGTCCCAGTCGGCTTTTTTGAATCCCCCGGCGTATATCTGCAGGTCTTTCACGCGGAGCTCAAGCCCCGCTTTCTCCAGTGCATCAAAAAAAGCGGCCTCCGAAGACAGCGCACCCGCCGGGTGCTGCTCCGGATTGCGGCCGTGCTCACGTCTTCCGTCGTCCCCGCGCTGCGGCTCGACTCCTTCACTTTTTACAACATAGGCAACGGAGCGGATAAGCTGCCTGTCTCCTACCAGTGTTTTTATGAGTTCCGCGTAGTTGACCCTTCCGTGGTAGAGATTTTTCGCCGAGTGATAAAGATTTTGTACGTCAACAAAAATTCCAACTCTTTGATTGGAATAATTTACGTTTTTCGGTTTCATCTATTTCTTGAGATCCAATTTTTTAATTATTTTTTCGTAGGCGGACGGTTCTCTCTTTCTTAAATACGAGAGTAGGCGGCGCCTCTTCGAGACCATTTTTAAAAGCCCTCTCCTCGAGTGGTGGTCTTTGGGGTTTTTCTTGAGATGGGAAGCCAGTCTTTCGATCTCTTTGGTCGTAACCGCAACTTGAACCTGGGCTGAACCGGTATCTTTTTCGTGTTTTTGGTGTTCGGAAATTATATTTGACTTAGTGCGCTTGGTAAGCATGTAAATGAATTCTATTTTAAAAAAGTTAAAATTACAAGTTGTTCTTAAAAAATAATCGGGGGGCTTTGATTGGGTCGTGAGCGATGATGCTCTAACCGCAAGCCCCCCGCCTTTCCATCTGACGCCGCTTCCTTTAGACTGGCCTATTCTTTTCGGGGCCAGTGAGGCGCCACTAACAACTTCGTTAATGATAGCATATATAAAAACTTTGTCAAGTCTACCATATTCCTGTCGCAAAACATTACTCGGACGTCTATAATTAAAAACAATGGCCGATATTCAAGGGTTGCTCAAAGATTATCTAAGCTATCTCGAAATAGAGAAAAACCGCTCGCCGAAAACGCGGGAAAATTACGAGCATTATCTTCGGGAGTTTATCAAATCCACAGGGGTAAAATCCCCCGCCGATATAACGGAAGACGTTGTACGCGAATTCAGAATCACCCTTGCTCGCCGCAGTATTAAAAAAATAACCCAGAACTACTATGTTATAGCCCTCCGGAATTTCCTGAAATACCTCGCGAAACGCGATGTTGACGTCCTTACTCCGGAAAAAATCGAGCTCCCCAAAATACCGCGGAGGCAAATAGACATTCTGGAGTATCACGATCTCGAAAGACTTCTCGGCGCGCCCAGGGGAGGCGACATCAGGAGCCTCCGCGACAAGGCAATCCTCGAGGTCTTTTTCTCCACCGGCCTGCGACTCTCCGAACTTTGCAACCTCGACCGCTATATAGATATAGACCGGGGCGAGACAACCGTGCGCGGGAAAGGAGACAAGTTAAGGGTGGTTTTCCTTTCGCAGTCGGCCCGGAGCGCAATTAAAAAATACCTTGCGAAAAGAAGCGATGCCGAAAAATACTTATTCGTAAGCCTGGACAAGAAAGGCAAAACCATAGGCAGAATAACGCCGAGATCAGTCCAAAGAATGATAAATCAGCGCTCCACCGAGGCCGGCATAGCCAAAAAAGTACACGCGCATGAATTGAGGCACAGTTTCGCCACGGACCTCCTTATAAACGGCGCCGACCTGAGGTCAGTCCAGGAACTATTGGGACATTCCAATATATCAACCACTCAGATATACACCCACATCACTAATAAGGAGCTGAGGGAAATACACAGGTCATTCCACGCCCGCCGAAGGCGAGGCTCGCAGTAAGGCGGCCCGCCGAAGGCCCGCTTCGCTCGAAAAACGAGGCAAGTGAAACTCGTCCTAACACAGACGGTAAGAAAGAGAATGTGGCCTGGTTAGGCGGACTCTTTTTTTATTTTGAACGGCTTAAGCAAACCGTAAAGTTCTTCTTCTTCCAGGGTCTCCTTCTCTATGAGGGTACTCGCCACTTTTTTGAGAGCGGAGATGTTGTCTTTCAAGATTTTCTCGGCGGTTTTGTGAGCGTGACTTATGAGGCTCCGAACTTCCTTGTCTATTTCCGCGGCAACGCTTTCCGAATAATTCCTTTCGGAGGTGATCTCTCTCCCCAAAAAGATTAGTTCCTCGGTGTTGCCGAAAGTTATAGGACCCAGCGAACTCATTCCGTACTTCGTGACAAGCTTCCTCGCGAGTTCCGAAGCGTTCTTGAGGTCGTTCGAGGCGCCGGTCGAAATATCGCCGAAGATTATTTTCTCCGACGCATATCCTCCCATCATGGCAGCGAGATCGGTCATAAACTGGTATTTGGTCCGTAATCTTTGCTCTTCGATCGGCAGCTTCATTGTGTATCCTCCAACTATGCCGCGGCTCACGATGGATACCTTGTGTACCGGATCGGCGTCCTTAAGGGATGCGGCGACGAGCGCATGGCCGCCTTCGTGGTAAGCCGTTATCTCCTTTTCTTTGACGGAAATAATCCTACTCCTGCGCTCCGGACCCAAAAGAACTTTCTCCACCGACTCGAAAAGGTCCTGTTGGTCAACGGCTTTTTTGCCTAGCCTTGCGGTAAGGATGGCGGCCTCATTCACGAGGTTTGCAAGGTCGGCTCCGGAAAAACCCGGGGTGCGAACGGCGACTTTTCTCATGTCCACATTTTTGGAAACGATCTTATCCCGGCTGTGGATCTTGAGTATCGCCTCTCTGTCATTTAAGTCAGGCAGGTCAAGAATTACTCTCCTGTCAAAGCGTCCGGGACGGAGAAGCGCGGGGTCCAGCACATCGGGCCTGTTTGTCGCGGCAAGCACTACAACTCGTGTATCGCGATCGAAGCCGTCTAATTCCACGAGAATTTGGTTCAGGGTTTGCTCCCGCTCGTCGTTGCCGCCGCCAAGTCCCGCGCCGCGCTGGCGGCCGACGGCGTCTATTTCATCTATAAAAAGAATTGAGGGTCCCGCTTTTTTAGCGGTCAAAAATGCATCCCTGGTACGTGATGCGCCAACGCCTACGAACATTTCCACGAACTCGGATGCGGAAATGTAAAAGAAAGGAACATTACTTTCGCCAGCAACTGCCCGAGCAATGAGAGTTTTCCCGGTTCCGGGCAAACCCATAAGGAGGATTCCCCGCGGAATCCTCGCGCCTATGTCCAGGAACTTCTTGGGATTCTTCAGAAAATCAACAACCTCGATCAGCTCTTCTTTCGCTTCCTTAAGCCCGGCCACATCCTTGAAGGTTATTTTTTCCTTAAAAGTCGAGAGTCGGAGATTGGAGCGCCCGAAACTGAAAGCCTGATTCACGCCGGTGCGGGCCTGCTTCATCATTACCCAAAACACGGCGATGATAATTATGAGAGGCAGCAGCGTCGGTATGAGAATGCCCGCCCAAAACTTCCAGCCTGACTTTTCTTCCACGGTTATATTTATCTTGCCGAGTGCTTCCGGACTTACTCCCAGATTTTTCAGGGTTTCGGTGATTCCGGCCTCAATTTCTTTTTTGGAAATGGCTTCTTTCCCGTCCGAGAGTATCACACCGAGGTCGTCGCCGTTCACTTTTACCTCGGTCACCGCCCCGGACTCGATCTTCTCGGCCAGCTGATTCAAGCTCAAAGTTTCTTTCTCCTTCTGCGGCTCAAGGATAAAAGAAAAAATAACGGAAACCATAAGAAGCGTTATTATTGCCCAGGCGAAATTTTTGAGAAAGTTGGACATTTCTATATATGGTCTAAAAACAATCTAATTTTACGAGAAGCGGCTGTTGCGGTCAATAACTCAATGGTTCGCGCCGTTCTTGCTGAAAATTTTTTTAAGAAGGCGGGCCAAGAGGTAGTCGGCAACCACAAAAAGCAGAAGCCCCACGAGGAGAAGAACCTCAAATCTCTTAAAAGTGAATCTGGCCTGCAGGGGCGATAGTCCGAAAAAAAGCCCGGAAGAAAGTCCAAGGAGGATTAGGGGCCAGATCGAGGCGGCAATTATAGAGATTTTCATGAACCTCTTTAGGCCAATTCTTGACCACCCTATCGAAAAAACTATGGGAAAGCTTGCGGCGTACAAAAACTTGGAAAATATGAGCCATCTCTCCCCCTTGGTCTTTATTTTCTCCTCTATGGCATCGTGATTCGGTATCCTGTTCCTGATAAAATTTCCGAAACTTGTCTCCCTGAGAGCCGAACCCAAAGAATACCATAGAATGTCGCCGCTCACGGCCGCGATGAAAACCGTAAGCATAAGCAACGGTATTCCCCAATTCCCCAAAAATCCCTGGAAAACTATCCAGAAACCCGTGAAAGCCGATATATTCCCAAGAAATATGGTGGAAATATATATAACAAAATAAGCCAAAAAGTGATTTTGGCCGGCCAAATATCCAAGATCAGTTAAAAAACCGGACATTTAAGCTTGGTATAAATTATAACACGGCGCACGGAGGGAATCCGGATTTCCTCCCGTAAAACTTGAAAAATAAGTTAAATACAATTAAATTGATAGTGCGTTCTGTTTATTATGGTGGCCTTGGTGTAGTAGTAGCACTACAGTCTGTGGCACTGTCGGCACGGGTGCGAATCCCGTAGGTCACCCAGGTTTAATCTATTGATATTTGGACCAATAGATCGTAGGTTCAAATTAGGACTCCCAATAATCAGTCAATCAGTCTTTTGCACAATAAATTCAGGGCTCCCGTTTGCGCAAAAAATATTTTAGCCATAAACTCAGATAAAATAGTCTTCCCTAAACATGAAAATTTCTATCATCGTCGCAATGGCCGAGAATCATGTTATCGGTTCCGGAGGCAAAATCCCGTGGCGTCTGTCCGCCGATTTTAAGAGGTTCAAAGAAATCACACTGGGTCACCCCGTTGTGATGGGTCGGAAAACATTCGAATCTATCGGGAAACCACTGCCAGAAAGAACCAATATCGTAATCTCAAGAGACCCGAACTATAAAGCCGCCGGCTGTCTTACGGCTCAATCTCTCGAAGAAGCGATCTCTCTCGCAAAAAGCGCCGATGAAGTATTTATTATAGGGGGCGAACAAGTTTATAAAATGGCCTTACCTAAAGCTGGAACCGTGTATCTCACAATGGTTCACGGCACTTTCGAGGGCGACGCGTTCTTCCCTGCCCTGGACGGAAACAAGTGGCAGCTCCTAAGCTCCGAAGACCACAAGAAAGACGATAAAAATTCTGCCGACTTCACTTATTTTGTATATAAAAGGAAAAACAATTAGCCAACTCATCGAACCGATAATAGAATAAATATATCTTATGAAACCTTACAGCGAGCGCAAACCCGATTCGCAATACCAATACCTCCTTCGGAAAATAATGGATGAGGGGGTGGAGGTTTTGCCGATACACGGCGAGAAAGCGAGGATGCTTGTTGGACAACAGCTCCGATATAAATTGGATAATGGCTTCCCCGTCATCACCGAGCGGGATCTTTCGGGGTCGATGTTCAAGGGAGCGCTTGCCGAGCATATCGCATTTTTGAACGGCGCCCGCACCCAAGCCGAGCTTGAAAAATTCGGCTGCAGCTGGTGGAAACGCTGGGTAACCAAGGAAAAATGCGAAATATTCGGTCTCGAGGAGGGAGATCTCGGAGACGGCTCATACGGAGCTGCCTGGGCAAGTTTTCCCACTAAAGAGGGTGAACCGTTCAACCAGATAAAACACCTGGTCCAACAGATAAAGGAGCGGCCGTACCTCCGAACGCACTTTGTTTCTCCCTGGATACCGCAGTACACTCTTCAGCATTCCGGACTGAGGCGCCGAGTGGTTGTGGCGCCATGCCATGGATGGATACACGTTCTGGCTTTTCCGGAAACGAGAGAGATCACTATCCACCATTTCCAGCGGAGCAGCGACCTTCCCGTAGGCGTACCATTCAATATAATCCAATATGCGGCTTTCGGGCTTATGCTGGGGCAGGTTATCGGTTATTCCCTGCGCGAGGTCGTTTACACCTTCTCCGATGTCCATGTTTACGAAAGCCAGTATGAGAAAGTAAAAGAGCTTTTAGAAAAAGAGCCGCGCAGATTGCCGACGGTCACGCTCGATCCGTCAATAAAAGACATTTTTGAGTTCCGGCCGGAACACTTCACGCTGTCCGATTATGAACCGCATCCAAAAATGCTTATACCTACTCCGATCTGATACATATGAGCAATTTCGTCGATACAAACAACTCGAATAGGGGCGAAAACGAATCTTATCGCGACGTAATAGGCCAAATAAAAAAAGACGAGATATGCCCGTTTTGTCCGGAAAACCTATCAAAATACCACAAAAAGCCAATCCTTGAGGAAAATGACTACTGGCTCTTGACCGAAAATATGTATCCCTATTCCGGCGCCAAGTGCCACCTTTTGGCGATCCATAAAGTTCACATAGAAGATGTATCCCAGGTCTCTAAAGAGGCCTGGGGCGGCCTCCTCGAAATAATCCAGCGGGAGACCGAAAAAATAAACATAAAAGGAGGAACATTCTACATGAGGTTTGGTAACACGGCCCATACCGGCGCAAGCGTAGTCCATCTCCACGCGAACCTTGTTTCTCCGGATACAGAGGATAAAAATCGCAAACCTATAATGTTCCGGATAGGCTAATCTTTAACAAGCACAATTTTCACTCCGAAAGCTCGCAATATATCCTCGGCATCCAGAAGCGAATAGCCTTTGGAGTAATAAACTTCTTTAATACCGGCAAGCGCTATTGATTTTGCACACGCGGGACACGGAAAAGTCGTAATATAGAGAGAAGTCCCGTCTATCGGAATACCTCTTTTCGCGGCTTCCGCTATTATGGCCGCTTCGGAATGAATGGTTTTGGAGAGGTTTTTGTATTTTTCCTCTTGGGCGTCGAAATTACTGCGCGGGTCGCCAAAAGTGTTCAGCGTGTATTCGGAAGGCAACGGTTCATTGTGTTTGGTAAACAATGGTTTTTTGTCTTTTATAAGCACGGCTCCAACCTGTCGCCACCAATCCGGACTTTTTTCTCCCTCGGTCAAAGCTCGTGTAATTATTTCCCTGTCGAAAGCGCCGCTTGATATTGTGCGATCCGGCGGAATTTCGAATTCGGTCGTGGAAATCTGCCTATCCCATCGCAAAAAAGTCTTTATAAACGTGACATTTTTGCCCTTGAGGTGCGATTCCGCGAATTTCCGGTTCACATCCTCATCCGGCATAATAATAGAAGAGGTGTTATCTATTAATTCACTTTTATTCCGCTTATCCAGAACAATAATTCCCGAAAATATCTTAAGGCCTTCAAGCAGGGCTTTTATTTCTTCAGGAGTGAGCGCTCTTATGTCACGCTCCATCCTTGGTTCTTCAAGCACGAAATCCGGACCCAAAATATAAAGTGTGCCCGGATATTTTTTGAAAAAATCTATGTAGCCCCTGTGGAGTGCCGGTATATACGAAACTACGGCGTATTGCATTATCCCTCTCTTATTTTATTAAGAAATTCTTCGGTTAATTTACCGACTTCGCTCGCCAACTTTTCGGCTCCTTCTATCGTAAGATTCCTTATACGGGCCGAGGTGGTGGTCGTTGCCTGAGGGGGAAGAACAACTATTTTCCCGCAATATGAATTATATTCGCCGGAAGAAAGATCTTTCTTAAAATCCTCCGTACTGGTAGAGGCTATCAGAACATCCGGCTTCACAAGGCGTATCAGCGCACCCATGTCTTCGTTGGCTTCGCGGATGGTGACAAGATCCACGTGTCTTAGGTGGATCAACATTTTAACTCGCTCTCCTTGCGGCACTATCGGACGATTGGGGCCTTTGCGCATTTTCGTAAGTTCGTCTGAATCTACGCCAACAACAAGAATATCGCCGTGGGATTTGGCCGCTTCGAGATAAAGCGCGTGTCCTTCGTGAAGGAGATCATAAACTCCCTGAGTAAGAACTATCTTCAACCCCTTGTTCTTGAGCTCCTTTACGAGTTCCTCGAGTTTACTGTGGTCCGGCACAAACCTGTCCGTAAAATTTGTTTTTGGACCAAAAATCTTAGTGGTGTCCATGTGATTATGATATTAAAGCATAGGCCCGAAAGACCGGGCGGGTCAAGAGCTAAGAGGCCTTTATTTTCCCTCTACTTTTCATAAGATTATAGGATATGGAAGATAGGGTTTTGAACGCATTGATAAAAAATGAGACGAAGCGCCAGAAAGAAACGATTGATCTGATACCCTCGGAAAACATAGTCTCCGCGGACGTTCTTCACGCGCTCGGTTCTCCTCTGACCAATAAATACGCCGAAGGATACCCCGGGGCGCGCTATTACGGAGGGAACGAATATGTTGACCAAATTGAAAATCTCTGCCGAGAAAGAGCGCTCAAATTATTCCGCCTCTCTCCGAAGAAGTGGAGCGTGAATGTCCAGCCCTATTCCGGTTCGCCGGCTAACCTTGCCGTCTATCTCGCGCTTGTTCCCTTTGGAGAAAAAATAATGGGTATGCGGCTCGATATGGGCGGGCACCTTACGCACGGCCACCCGGTGAGCGCGACCGGAAAAATATGGAGTGTTGTCCGCTACGGCGTGGATGAAAAGACGGAAACTTTGAACTATAACGCCATCCTGAAACTTGCCAAAAAAGAGAAGCCGAAGTTGATCATCGCGGGATTTACGGCTTACCCCAGGACGATTGATTTCAAAAAATTTAGGAAAATAGCGGATGTCGCAGGCGCGTATTTGATGGTTGATATGTCCCACTTCGCGGGACTCGTCGCGGGCGGAGCGCATCCATCGCCCTTCGCCTACGCAGACGTAGTGACTACAACAACCCATAAAACCTTACGGGGACCGCGCGGAGCGATGATATTTTCGAGCCGCGATTCTAGAACCGCGAAGAAAAACAAAATTGAAATTCCTAAAGCCATAGACAAGGCGGTGTTCCCCGGACTTCAGGGCGGACCGCACGAAAACCAGATCGCAGCTACTGCTATTGCCCTAAAGGAAGCCGA
>JBBUAV010000032.1:0-1336 GCA_038058585.1 Patescibacteria group bacterium
ATCGAAAATCCGGAGAAACTCGGAGGATTCAAAAAATTCTTAGTGGCCGGGATGGGCGGGTCGCATCTCGCAGCCGATTTACTGAAGATCTGGAAGCCGGATCTGGACTTGATCGTTTGGCACAATTACGGCCTGCCGCCCGTTAAAGACCTAAAAGAAAGGCTCGTTATCGCAAGCTCGTATTCGGGGAATACCGAAGAGACGGTCGGCGCCTTTGAAGAAGCCAAAAAAAGAAGATTACCGCTTGCGGTCATATCGTCCGGGGGAAAACTCACCACCATGGCCCATATGCTTCGCTTACCGCACGTAGTCGTACCTTCTCATATCCAACCTAGGATGGCTACGGGATATATGCTGAAAGCGATCCTTAAATTTATGGGAGACAGGAAGGGATTAGAGGAGTTGGGTAAATTAACCGAAGATATTCATCCGTCGTGGCACGAGGGGAAAGGAAAAATACTCGCGCGGAGACTCAGGGGAAGCGTGCCCGTTATCTATTCTTCGGAGGCGAACTTCCCTATAGCTTATAACTGGAAAACAAAATTCAATGAAACCGGGAAAATACCGGCTTTCTGTAATGCGTTTCCGGAACTGAACCACAACGAAATGACCGGGTTTGACATGAAAAAAAGAACCTCCGGACTATCGAGCCGCTTCCATTTCGTTTTTCTCAGAGACGGAGACGATGAGCCTAAAATAAAAAGACGCATGAATGTCACCGAAAAGTTGTTGAAAAAACGCGGATTTAAAACAGAAACAGTTAACCTTGCGGGCAAAACCGTCTGGGAGAAAATATTCAATTCCCTCGTTCTGGCCGACTGGACGGCCTACTACACAGCCAAACTTTACGGAGTTGAACCGGAAGAAGTCCCGATGGTGGAAGAATTCAAGAAGTTGATCGGATAAAAAATGCGGGGTCTCGTTTAAGACCCCGATACTTATCCTTTCATTCGCCGTTTTTAGTGATATAGTTTACTGATGACTAAACTCTCCCGTTCGAAAATCGACCTTTTTATCGAGTGCCCCAGGTGTTTCTGGCTCGATGTGAAGCAGGGGATAAAGCCGCCGCCGCCGCCGCCCTATACCATAAACAGCGCCATAGATTATCTCCTGAAACAAGAATTCGATATTTACCGCGGAAAGGGAACTCCGCACCCCATAATGGTCAAAAACAACATCGACGCGATTCCCTATAAGCACGAGAAGATGAACGAATGGCGTCATAATTTTACTGGCGTTCGATATCACCACAAGCCGACCGATTTTTTGGTTACCGGCGCGGTTGACGACGTCTGGGTAAACCCGAAGGGCGAGCTTATCGTAGTCGACTATAAAT
>JBBUAV010000033.1:0-5231 GCA_038058585.1 Patescibacteria group bacterium
CAAAAATGAAAAAGGGAGACGAAAAGGCGGCAGTGAGGCTCTATGAGAAGCTGGCCTCGAAAACATTCGGTTTTTTCATAAATAGACTGGCCAGTCGCGAAGCCGCCGAGGACCTGACCCAGGATGTGTTCATTAAGCTCCTTGACCACATCGACTCTTTTGACGAAAGAAAAGGAAACTTCGTGGTTTGGTTCTGGCAAGTCGCGAGAAATTCCGCGATCGATTACTACCGGAAAAAGAGAGAGGATTCCCTGTCCGACGTGGGCGAGGTGAGGTTGGCCGCTTACACGGCGGAAAATTATGCGGCGCTCCTCGATGCCAAGATCAAAAGTGAAGCGGTCCGCGGATTCGTTTCTTCCCTTGACGAAGACGAGAAAGATCTTTTCGAACTGCGATTTATAGCCGAGAATTCCTACTCGGAACTGTCCGAGATCCTGGGTAAATCGGAAGGATCTCTTCGCGTTGCGGTCAGCCGCCTTAAGCAGAAAATAAAGAAAAACCTGGCATAAAATGTTCGATTTTCTGAATAAAGACAAACTTCCGAAAAACGCGAAAAAATATTTCTTGCCCAGCAAGGAATTCATTGAGCGCGGCGAGACGATCTTTTTGTCGCGGTTCAGAGAGAGGTTTCCCATGGAGCGGACGGCCGGCGGTTTCGCTCTGACTTTGAAAATAACGATGGTTATGGCAATTGCTTTCGTGGCCACCAATGTGGCGGCTGTTTACGCGGACGAAAAAAACGTGGACTCCATGAGTCCGCTTTATCCCCTTAAGAGATATAGCGAGGTTCTTCAGGTTGCTTTTACCAATAGCAGTAACCAATCCGAACTTCACGTCGAGTTTGCAAAACGGAGACTTGAAGAAATAGAGATCTTAAACAGGAAAATATCGGAATCCGATGACGGAGAGCGGGAAATTATCCGTCCGGAAACAAAGGTGGATATTGTTACGGCATCGACTTCAGCCGCGCCGTCCCAGTGGGTTTTAGAGCCGAAAAAAAACGACGGCTATAAATCAGAAAACGAAGTTTTGGGAAGAGGCACTACAAAACCCGGAAAATATAACGAGAGGATAGAAAGCCTCATTGACGATCTGGGGAGAGAAGTGGAATTCTCCTTGGATAAAATAGGGGATTCGGAAGGTCCGGAAAAGAAAACCGGTCCCGTTTGCATGTCTCTGCGGGTATTCGTAGCAACCGGTTCCTCCGACATAGTAGACAGATTCGTAGACAAGAAACCGGATATTTTAAAGAAATTCGAGAGCAAGTGCTTCGGATCTTTCGATGCCGGGGAAAAAGAGAATAAGGAAGAAGACTGAATTTCTGCGGATATGGCGGTTATTGTCCGTCCTGAAAATGGGTTAAAATTAAAATAGATATGACTGCGGAAGAATTCAGGAAAGTCGAACTCAAAGTGGGGGAAGTTCTTGCCGCCGAAATGGTCGCCGGCTCCAATAAGCTTATGAAAATGGATGTTGATATCGGAGAGAAAGACGAGGCGGGCAACTTACTGCCGCGTCAGATTGTCGCAGGCATAGGAAAAGTCTATAAGCCGGAGGAGGTGACCGGCAGGAAAATAATAGTAGTCGCCAATCTTGAACCAAGAGAGATCATGGGACTTCGGAGCAACGGTATGCTTCTTGCCGCGAGTGACGGAAATGGAGACCCGGTAATCTTGGCGGTGGAACGCGATGTGCAACCGGGAGCAAAAATAACATAATGAAAAGAACAATCATCGTCGTGATTTGTGTCACGGTCATTGTCGTTGGAGCGTTGATTTACGAAGGCGTTGTGTACAAGTGAGCGGATAAGGATAGTTTGTCGCTTCTCGACGAGGCAATGCAGGAGAAAAAATCAGTAGTTCAAAAACTGGAAATCAAGGATATCGTTACAGGAAAGGGAGAAGAGGCCAAAAGCGGGGACTTACTCGTCGTGAATTATATCGGTGAGCTTGAGAATGGCCGGAAATTCGACAGTTCCTACGACAGGAATCAGCCGTTCGGATTCACTCTCGGAGCCGCCCAAGTTATACAGGGATGGGATGTCGGAGTTGCCGGAATGCGTGTCGGAGGAAAGAGAACGATAGTAATACCCCCGGAACTCGGTTATGGGGATACGGCCGTCGGGTCCATACCGCCAAATTCCGTCCTTAAGTTTACGATCGAACTTTTGGCCATAGAAAAGGGAAATTAGATATCCACAGTCCTAATTTACGCTTAATCCGGTGTTTGTTATCATATCGGAGACAGCAAAATAACTTATCGAGAGTCCGGGGAGGGAACTGGCCCTGTGAACCGGCGGCAACCTGGTTGTGTGAGGCAATCAAGGTGCCAAATCCAACCTCCTGATTTTTTCGAGGAAGATAAGGCGTCAAAAGTAAAATTCTTTCCTTTTGGAAGGAATTTTACTTTTTCGGGGAGTTATCCATAATTGAAATAATACGGCCATAAAATGAAAATAGGATTTTATTTTTCGGTCATCTTTATCGTTGTCTTGGCTTCATTTTTGGGCAGGGGATTAATATCCGGGTTCGTCTCCCCCCGCCTAATGGAAACAGACATAAATTCCGCGGAATCCGTCCTTGAGCGCATCAAGGAAGAGATAACCGCGCCTCCTCCACTGCGTCTCCCTCGGGAAAAATCGGGAACGGCGACATCGGTCCTCTCTTCCTCTGCCGTTTTCGATTTAACGAACAAGGAGAGAGTGAACACGGGTCTCGTGGCGCTTGGCAGAAACAGCAAGCTTGACGAGGTTGCGTCGTTGAGGCTCAACGACATGTTTAAATATCAGTATTTTGCGCATGAGTCTCCCAGCGGCCTTGCGGCTGGCGAGGCAGCTTCGTCCACGGGTTACGACTACATAGCTTTGGGTGAAAATTTGGCCTTAGGTAATTTCAGGGATAATGCCGACCTTGTGGCGGCGTGGATGGCAAGCCCCGGTCACCGGGCGAATATTTTAAATGAACGTTATGTCGAAATAGGCGTTGCCGTGAAAAAAGGGATTTTTGAGGGGAAGGAAAACTGGATCGCCGTTCAAATTTTCGGCAAGCCTTCGTCTGATTGCCCCAAGCTCGGCATCGACCTTAGAGACCAGATAGAACTTACGGAAGCCAATCTGAAGAACCTCGAGACTTCCATGGCGTTCCTCAGGACCGAGATCGACGATACGAGACCAAAAAATAGTTCGTTCTATGTCCAGAAAGTTTCGGAATACAATGCCCTGGTTGAACAGTATAACCGGATTTTGGACATCCTTAAAAGCATGGTAAGGGATTATAATATCCAGGTCGGAACCTACAATCAGTGCATCAGCGTCTGATCGTAAGTTGAGACGATCGAAGATGATGTTAATATATTAATTGTCGGGCTCCGCGGTTTGGCGATTGCCGGTGACAGAAAAAGGTCGATATCACGTAAAAACTTAAAATAAAGATATAATGCTGGAACTATTACTCGATAATAAATTACTGCTTGTTCTTCTTGCAGTCTGGACTTTGCCGTGGAAGGGTTATTCGTTATGGAAAGCCGCGCGTCTCGGAGATAAAGTGTGGTTCGTCGTGCTTCTTGTAATAAACACGGTTGGAATCCTCGAGATAATATATATTTTCTTTGTAAGCAAGAAGAGGGAACCGGTCAAAGGTAATGACATTTTTCAAAAGTAGATGGCTTCCGTATGTAATTGCGGTGCCGATTTTTGCGTTCTTATTTTTCCTGTTTTTCTATCCGAATTGGAATGGCAAGGTAAAGATCCAAGACGGTAACATTAAGAACCTCTTGAATTACGCCAATTCCGACTTCAGGGTTTCTTTGCTTTATCCGCCCAGTTGGCTCCCCGATACGAAAAAAGGGGGATTTAACGGCAACACTCTATCCTTTACAGGAGACGACGGATTTTTTGGAATAGACGCCATAAGCGGCAGCGAGGGCGCGTCCATAGACGATGTGGTATCGAATACAGTATTAAATCTCTACGGTTCCGATCCGACCATAAGCTCCACCACCCTCGGCGGCATGGAAGCCAGATTGATAATCCCGTCGGAGGACCAATCGCCCGAACGAAGAAGCGAGGCAGCTGTCATCGCGAGATATCCTGGTCCGGTAAAAATAGGAGACTACATTTATGTTTTTTTCATGCTCTATGGGGACAAGAATCACCTGCCGGACATAGCCCAGACCGTGCAGTTCGTGGGATTTTGAGCGCTCATGAGGAATCATTCCAAAGTCGGCAAAAAGCCAGGCGCTCCGGCGTACAGAACTCCCGCCGGATTCAGATACAGGAATTATTTGTCGACGCTGAATCGTAAATCGTCGAATATCAAGAAAAAACCATTACGAAATGAGCGATAAGAAGAACAATTTTAGAGACGCAGTTTTAACCGTTGTCCGCAACATAAAGAGGGGAAAGGTACTTACTTACGGGGAGGTTGCGAGGATTGCGGGGAGGCCCGGAGCCGGGCGGGCGGTTGGGAACGTCCTAAGCCGCAATTTCAACCAAGATATCCCATGCCACCGGGTCGTGAGATCGGATGGTTCTTCTGGCGGGTATAACCGCGGTGCGGCAAATAAAGTGAGGTTATTGAAAAAAGAGGGGGCATTATGACGGGCAAAAAGCTGGCAATTTATATAACATCAGCTGTTGTCGTGGCAGCTCTAGGATGGGGCGGAGTTTTTTATTGGAAAAACTTGAGAGGAATTTGGCCGGCCATAGGCGGCATTCCGGGAGACGCGGGCGGCGTCAATTCCACCGATTTGCCGCTGAAATTACCCCCGGGTTTTTCAATATCCGTTTTCGCTAAAGATCTGCCGGGGGCGAGGGTCATTGTTCAGGATTCATTCGGAAATTGGTGGGTAAGCCAGACTTCGGAGGGCAAGGTTTCGCTTCTTGAGGTAAAAGACGGGAAGGTAGTTTCCCAAAATGTCGTATTCGACAATCTCAACAATCCCCATGGTCTAGCGGTCGACCCGCAGAGTCCATTCATTTTTTACGTGGCGGAAGAGGACAAGATTTCCCGCGTGAACATTTATTCCGAAGGGGGACTGGAAAAGATAGCGGATCTGCCTGCGGGCGGAGGGCATTCCACTCGCACCATATCTTTCGGACCCGATGGACGTCTGTATGTTTCAATAGGTTCGTCCTGCAACGTTTGCGACGAAAGTGACAACCGCAGGGCCAAAATATTTTCCATGAACAAAGACGGCGGAGATCTCAGGGAATTCGCGAGAGGTTTGCGTAA
>JBBUAV010000034.1:0-2185 GCA_038058585.1 Patescibacteria group bacterium
AAGGTCGGCGGTAAGGGGCCGGGAAACTGTAAATCACGGGAGGCGTGTGATACGTATTGTAAAGATGAAACGCATATTGATGAGTGCATCGATTTTGCGGTGCGCGCCGGTTTGATCTCACAAGAGGACGCGGAAATGGCCAAAAAAATCGGAATTACTTCAGGAGGCCCTGGCAACTGCAAGAGCAAGGCCGAATGTGAATCTTTCTGCGCGATTTCGGAAAATCAGGAGACATGTTCTAATTGGGCCAAGGAACATGGCATGGATATACCGGGTGGCGGACCGGGTGGCGCCGGACTTAGCGGACCCGGCGGTTGTAAAAATCAAGAAGAGTGCACCGCTTACTGTACGGCCAACTACGAAGACGAGGCGTGCAAAAAAATGATACAAGATTTTGGCGAACAAGGCGAGTTCAACGGTCAATCATCAGTTGTCGGTTGTGAAGCTTTTATGCCGGAGTGTCCAGGATGGGAAGAATTTTGTAAGACCCACCAAGACTACCCGCGTTGTTCCGCAGATAACCCACAAACACCACCCTCGGGCGGCGGAAGTGGTGACCCATCGCAAATTCCGCAGGGATACTCTTCTTGGGAAGAATTTTGCAAAGCCAATATTGGTGACTCTCGCTGTACTGTATATCAATCGCAGACGCCAACATCGGGAGACGGTGGCGCCGGATTTATCGGCCCCGGCGGTTGTACAAATGCCGAAGAATGTCAGGCTTATTGCACGCAAAATTATCAGGATCCGGAGTGTCAGAAGTTCGGCCCGGGCTCAATGATCGAACCGGCTGATCAGGGATTTTTCGCTGGATTATTAAGCACCTTCGGGCCGCTATTCGGAATTCGGTAAGAGCCCAGCTTATTTAATTTTCCAATTAACAAACAAAAAATCACCCAGAAGATCGGCGGTTTTCTTGCTTTCCGTTATATTACGGCGGGACGGAGATATCAACCCTTTACCCCGCTCGGTCTTGAGATAATAAGTATTGACGGCTGGCCTCCTGGGATTCGAACTAATTACAGATATCCAACCTTTCCCTCGGTGATCTTCGGGACGAGTTGGTTGACCATTTGAATCTTAAAGATAACCAACTCGTTTGAGCCAAAAGTCATTTTCCCACTCCCAAAGTTTTTTTGCTCCCAGGAATGCTTCGAAATCGCTCTGCCAAAAGGGGAACTCCTTCAGTTCCACGTCTCCCGTAACAGGGGACCACTCGTGAGAGCAGGCTTTCATAACGGAATTATTCCAGTCGATCTTTATTTTCTCGCGTCCGCCTTTGGTGCGTTTTTTGGCCCCGCAGAGCGTGCATTTCTGGATCTGGTCAATGCGCAGGATCCACCGCGTCTGAAGGTTCTGGAACTGGCTTTTCAGGGCATCCATATAGGCCGCCGTCTGCAAATTGTAGTCGCGGTAGATCGCCTGCGAGGTTTTGATGTCCAACACCCCGAATTTCCCGTCTATGAGGGCCAGGGCATCAACCGTCCCGGCATACCGGTGGTCGTAATGGACCACGCGCCGTTCAACCAATTCCGGAGTAACCTGGATATTCCTGGCTTCCCAAAACTTCATAAATTCGTCTATTGCCGGCTTTACCGAGACGTCGATCTCCGGTTTTTTCCCCAAAAGAAGCCCTTCAACCGTTTCGTGGATGAGAGTTCCTTCCTTAGCCGATTGCCGGGTGGAATTCTGCGCGGTTTTGAAGTCTGCCGCCTCGCCGTAATAGCGCAAAAGGGCGGGCTTCGACTTAATGGAGAGGATTTTCGTCACGCGCGGATACCAAACGCCGTCTATCTCGTAGCCACTCGCTTCCTTGAAATCTTTTTCGGTATCAAAATAATCGAACATAAAGTTGTAACGGCATCATCATAACCCGATACGGCTCATTTCTCAATGGATTCCAGGTATTTCAGGGGACTCATATCTTCTCCGCGGGGGTTCGGACCGCAGCCGTTCTCGTCGGTTACGTGGATGGTGTCGGTTTTAAAGACAGTAAAGTGCAGATGGGAGTTCGTGGCGAAACCGGTGCGCCCCACGAGCCCCAGAACGTCTCCGACCTTCACCGCGTCTCCGTCCTTAACGCTAACCTTGCTCAAGTGGGCGTAAAGAAAAGAATATCCGTCGCCGGCATTTTTCACGACCACGAACTTGCCGTATCCTCTCCCGGGACAATACCTGTCCTGGT
>JBBUAV010000035.1:0-1276 GCA_038058585.1 Patescibacteria group bacterium
AGCGCCAGGCAGGTCTTCGGCGGTAGCCGAAGACCTTACGGCCACATCCGGGTTATGGAAATAGATTTTACCGAGTTTTTCGTAGGCTTTTTTGATCTCTTCCCTAAGATTCTCCGGCAGTTCCGATCCCAGTATGGCCGACCTTACCGCTTTTCCTCTTCTCTGGAGGTCTTTCATGCTGTGGGTATTGAGGCCTCTCAGTATTTCCCTTATCTTGTTCCTGAGCCCGGTTTTGTTTATGAATTCTCGATAGGCATGGGCTGTTATGGCGAATCCATTCGGGATGTTGATGCCCAGGGGAGTCAAGTTCCCGTACATTTCTCCCAATGCGGCATTTTTGCCGCCTACGAGCGGAACGTCTTTTATCTCTACTTCCTTAAACCAGAGAACAGGCCTCTTTTCCTTAATCATTTATGGCGATTATTAGATCGGACACATTGGATCCGGTATTCCCGGTCAGTATACAGTCGTTAACCCTGGAAAAAAATTCATAGGAATTATTGTTTTCTAAGTAAACTTGCGGAGAAGTATTCAATTTTTCCGCCTCCTCCTTCGTTATTATATCACATATTGCGCCGCCGAAATCGGAGTTATCCTGTCCGTCGGAAGCGATGCTGGCTACAAGATTTCCTCTCGTTATGTGTTCAAGAGCCGAGAGCGCAAGTTCCTGGTTCCTTCCGCCTTTGCCGCCTGGGTTATTTATTGTTACCGTTGTTTCTCCGCCGTAAAGGAGGATACTCCTGCTTTTTTCAGCCCTTATTTCGTGGGCTATTTTCCTGCCGATCTCCCGGGCCTCTCCGGTTATCCTGTCGTCGACTATCCGGGCGGAATATCCCAAGTCGCGGGATCTTTTAAGCATTGCTTCGAGCGCTATCGTATTGGAGGATACGATTATGTTGTCGACTTTTTCGAAATATTTTTCCTCTTTTGGGGTTTCCGTGAGGTGGTCGATTTTAAAGCCCTGCCCGCCGGACGGGTTGGCGCACTTTTTACCGACGTCGTATTTGAAGGCGATTCTTTTAGCATCATCGATTGTTGTCGTGTCTTTTACGGTCGGTCCCGAGGCTACAAACTCGAGATTATTTCCGGGTATATCCGAGAAAATAAGTGAAATTATTCTCGCCGGATAGGCGTACTTTGCGAGATATCCTCCGCGGGCGAGGGATGTGTGCTTGCGGATAGTGTTTATCTCCTGGATCGTGGCTCCGGCTTCCGTCAGGCAGGAGAACAGTCCTGCTTCCCACTCGCAGGTTGAGTTCGCCGGCTGTGAGAGTAG
>JBBUAV010000036.1:0-8570 GCA_038058585.1 Patescibacteria group bacterium
TGAGGCGGAATGAATTTGAGAAAATCGTGGCAGAAGGAATAAGCGCGATTCCGGAAAAGTTCTTGCGGAGATTGAGTAACGTGGCGGTTGTTGTCAGCGACGAACCGACGCCGGAGCAGAAAAAGAAGCTTGACATTCATCCGAACTGGACGCTCTTTGGTCTCTACGAAGGGGTGCCGCAGGTAGCGCGGGGCGCGAACTACAGCGCCGTGTCTCCCGACAAAATAACCATTTTCCAGAAGCCGATTGAAGACAGGGCTGTTGACGAGGAAGATGTGAAGAAGATAGTGAGAGATACGGTTTGGCATGAAATTGCCCATCATTTCGGGATGGATGAAAGCCGGGTTCGCCGGGCCGAAGTCAAAAGGCGAAAGCTGCGCGGCCCGAAATAATTACATTGCAGATTTTCGCCCCTCGCGCGGGGAAAATTTTTAATGAAAATACCGGAAAATACAAATACCAAAAAGATAATCGGCATTGTTTTTTTGATCATAGGGCTTACGGCCCTCGTAACGCCTTTTACGCCCGGTTCGTGGCTCATATTCGTGGGACTGGAATTTCTGGGACTACGCTTCCTCTTTTGGGAAAAGATAAAAAATCGGTTCAGAAAACCGGAGAAAGAAAAAGACCACGCGCCCCTCGCTTAGCCCGGTACGGATAGGCAATGTCGATCTGCTACAATTGAACAAAGTCGGAAATTCATTAAATATAAATGCATGGATATAAACGATTATTCCAATCCAAACAAAATTGAGAGATACAGCTTTTTGTGGTCGGAAGCTCGGCTCATTATCGCGGCAGTTGCGTTGCTTTTAGGCGGTGTTCCCGTGCTCCGGTTCTTGCTTCCCATTCAGGTTCTTTCCGGCCTTGTGGGGCTCATACTCACGCTAACGTGGATACTGTCCGGCGTCGCATCGGGTTACCTTTTGTACCGGTGGACGAAAAACGACAGGATGCTTTTCCAGGGGAGAGAACGGAGGGATACGATCTCATTTTTGGTGAGCGTTATATCGGGTCTCAACCTTGGCATTACCGGCCTTCTCGGCACGAACATCGGAATGTCCATAGCTTCGGGCCGCCTTGTTTTCGCGGCAGTTGCCCTAATATACCTCTGGGTTGCGGTTCACTTATACCGACGCTGGAAGGCCTCCGGGGAGAAAGTTTTTTAGATCAATAGACGCGTACGCGAAGGAAAAAACAAAGGCCGCTTTCGCACGTAGCTACTGGCGGCCCCAATCACATAACCGTAAGTTGTCAGTTCCAGGCGGCGGAACGGGATCTTTGCGGGTTGGATTCGAGCCAGGTATTGTTGACCAATTCTTCGTTGAGATGGTCATCCAAGACAAGATAGCGGACGCTGCCTTTCCCCATGTCCGTCTCAACTTCGGCGGTGAACATGATTCCTACGAAGGTTCCGAGGCAAGCCTGTTTAAGTTCCGTTTTCACCACCCCTTCAAGCTTGTCGGTTTTGACCGTCCGCCTTGTTGCGTCCTTGCGGGGACGCGCCCGCAGCATGTCCCTTGCGGTCTCAAACAGAAGATCGCGATCTTCGCCCGTCAGACAAAGATTTTTCACCATCACACACACGAGTTCGTAGAACATGAGCACCTCCAAAAAGCTGGATATATTTAACACGATAAATTTGTTCTTGTCAACGGAAGACCGCCGTTCGGAAATCTTTATTAAGCCGAAGCCGGATGTTAAAATTTCATCATGAAGCGGCAGGTAATCGTCATCCACGGAGGGGATTCATTCGATACATACGAGGAATACATTGATTTCCTCAGGGATTTCGAAGTTACGATAGATTCTTTCAGGCAGAGGATGGACTGGAAGACGTTCCTGCAGGACGAACTCGGTTCGGGATATGACGTCTTTTTTCCCAGGATGCCCGATAAAAATAACGCCAAATTTAGCGAGTGGAAAATTTGGTTCGAGAAAATGTTCCCGTTTGTAACGGACGGGGTGATACTTGTGGGCCATTCTTTGGGCGGAATGTTCATCGCGAAATATCTCGCGGAAAACAAATTCCCGAAAAAAATAGCCGCGCTTTTTCTCGTCGCCGCGCCGCACAACAATTCCATGGACGTGGGGGATTTCACTTTGCCGGGGTCGCTCACGGGCGTAGAGAAGCAGGTTCCGGTGATACACCTTCTCTACAGTAGGGACGACGAAGTGGTTCCCTTCACCGAATACAAGGAGTATAAAAAACAGCTTCCGGATGCAAAATTTTTCATCTTCGAGTTCAGGGGGCATTTCAACCAGGCCAAGTTCCACGAGCTCGTGGACTTGATAAAGGAAGTTTAGCGTGAGGATCTTCATAAAAGCGAAACCGAAAAGGAAGAAGAAGGAGGTTCGGAAGATCAAGAATACCCATTTCATCGTATCGGTAAAAGAGGCGCCGGCGGACGGCAAGGCAAATCGGGCGATAGAGAGAGCGATAGCAGAATACCTCCGTATTCCCGCCTCCCGCGTGCGCATCGTCTCCGGCCGCACCTCCCGGAAAAGGTAGCGGAAATTAATTGATTTCTTTGGTTTTTTGTGCCGGTTGACGTATTTTGCGGTTATGGTAAACTTACTCAATATCTGTCAAAATAAACGGTCGATTAATTTAAAACAAAAACAATATGTCCAAAAGGTTTTTAGCCTTATCCCTGTTTCTCGCTCTTTTGGTGGTGCTTGCGCCGCTCGCATTGTTTAACTCTGCTGGCGCAAAAAGCGAGGGTGCCGACCTTCCCGAGAAAGACGGAGTTTACAACGTTCCGAATCATTCGAATCTGAAACTCCGGGTTTTCGTGCATAACGCAAAGCCAAGCGCCTCGGGCAATCCAACGATCGCGCCGACGCTTGTTTGCGGCAGTACGAGCATTGTCGACCCTGACTCAGACGCCTTTGTTAACGGCGCAGGGTGGAGAATTTCCACAACCACAACCTGGACTTATCGTTTGAACCTCGCGAGCACTCCCGCTACCGTGGGTTCCTCAAGTTTGCCTGCGATAGCCGGCAACTCTTTCGGAGCATGGCTCTCGGCGGTGAACAACTCAGTGAGTATAGTGAAGGGAGCGGATACCAATCTCACGAGAGCTCAACTCGACGGCCAGAACATCGTGAGCTGGGGCAGGACTTTGGGCTCGGCACTTGCCGTTTCCTACGTCTGGTATTACCCGGCAACCGGTTTAGCCGCGGAAGTGGATACCATAATGAACAGCAAGTTCAAATGGTATTGGTCGGATCCCAATAGTAGTTGGCCCGAGGGACAAACCTGCGCCTACAGCGGCGTGTATGACGCCCAGGATATAATGACGCACGAGTTCGGGCACACGATGGGATTGACCGATGAAAAGACGAGCGCCTACGTGGATAACACCATGTACGGATACGGAGCCACCGGCGAGACGAAAAAAGACACTCTTACAACAGGAGACAGAACCGGTGTGAACGCGCTTTACCAATAGATCTGGAACTGAAGAGCCGCATGAAACGGGGACATAAATACCCCGTTTTATGTTGGCGATAAAACAAAATCGGACAGAGTTAATAACCTGTTGATATCCGGAGGACCGAATTTTATTTTCTCCTTATAAAATAAGGATTTTTTATTTTCGCGAGGAGAAAAATTTTTCGTTTTGACGAAACGGTATGGTGGTTTAGAATTAAACAAAAGTGGGGAACTGTGGATAACTTTGGGGATAAAAGCCACTTTCTGTGCAGAACTTAGATTAAAAATATGCTTTTAGGAGAATACCAACACAACTTAGATTCCAAAGGTCGGATGGCCATACCGTCCAAGTTCAAGGATAAACTTGCGGGCGGGGCCATTATCACGAGAGGTATCGATAACTGCCTTTTCGTTTTTGCCGTCAAAGAATGGGAGGCGCTCGCGCAAAAACTTATGGCATTGCCTTTGGCGCAGTCGAACTCGCGCGCTTTTGTGCGGCTTATGCTTGCGGGAGCGATGGACGTAAATCTGGATAATCAGGGAAGAATTCTGATACCGGATTATCTGAGGGAATACGCTGGCCTCGACAAGAAGGTCGTCGTCGCCGGCCTCTATAACAGGGTTGAAATATGGAACGCGAAAAGATGGCAGGAGTACAAGAAGAAAACGTAAGGCGCTTCCGAGGAAATTGCCGAGAAGCTTGGTGAACTCGGCATTTGATGGCGCATACACCAGTTCTTTTAAAAGAGGTAATCGAGTATTTGGATCCGCAGCCGGGCAAGTTCGTTATTGACGGTACGGTTGACGGCGGCGGCCACACGGAAGAGATACTGGAACGGATAGGTCCGGAAGGGAAATTTCTGGGCGTTGACTGGGATGCGGGAATGATAACCGGAGCGAAAGAAAAATTTGCCGGCGTGAAAAACGCGATTTTCATGAACGGCAATTATGCGGACCTTGCGGAAATCTTAGCTGAGAGGGGATTGGGCAAAGCAGACGGACTGCTTCTCGACCTCGGGTTCTCGTCGGAACAGCTTGGATCGTCTGGCAGAGGATTCAGTTTTTCAGGGGGATCGGCAAAGGAACCGCTCCTCATGACCTATGACGGGAACTGCAAACCGGTGCGGGAGATATTAAAAGAGCTTTCGGCGAAAGAGCTCGCGAAAATAATATTCGAACTGAGTGGCGAGAAATTCGCGATGCGGGCGGCTACGGCGATAAAAGAGAAGGAAGAATATTCTCCCATAGAAACAGCGGGAGATCTGGCCGAAACCATAAGGGAAGCGCTGCCATCGGGGTATGAAAGGGGAAGAATAGACCCCGCTACAAGAACTTTCCAGGCGCTTCGGATCTACGCGAACGACGAACTCGGTAACATCGCGAAAATAATTTCTTCCCTCGGGGGGATACTTGAGAAAGGAGGGAGGATAGTTGTAATAAGTTTTCATTCGCTTGAAGACAAAGTTATAAAGGAAAATTTCAAAAAAATGAGCGCGGACGGACGTTTAAAGATTTTAACCAAAAAGCCGGTGGCGCCGTTGGCGGAGGAAGTTTCGGCAAACCCACGCAGCCGTTCGGCAAAACTCAGGGCGGCGGAGATTATTTAAAAAATATAAAATGACATCGATCCAACCGAACAAAAAAAGAAGTTTTTTGAACATGATCCTTGTGGGCCTGGGTATCTCCATAGTTCTCGGATCTTTTTGGCTTGTCGTAATCTACAACAATATAGTTGACCTGAGGCACGATATCTCGAGTGCGAAAGCCGACTTCGACGCGCTGCAGGCGCAAAACTCCGAGCTCAGAAGCAGGGTTTTCGCGCTCCTTGATGTTTCCGATCTTAAAGAATCGTCACTAGGCCTCGTTCAGGACAAGAATCCGGAATACCTGGAAATCAATTCAAAATGGTCCTTCGCTTCGGAGCGTTAATAGCTCTGCCTCTTTCTATTTACGCTTTTTTAATTTTTCACCTTTACCAAATACAAATAGTAAAGGGGGATTATTATCTTGCCCGCGCCGAATCACAGACCTTTTCTCCGAATTTCATAAAAGCCAATCGCGGCGTGATCTATTTTACGGATAAAAACGGGAACACGCTTTCCGCGGCCATAAACAAGAATTTTCCGGTGATCTATGCCGTACCCAAAGCTATCGAGGACTCACTCGAGGCCGCTAATCTTATTTCGCCCATAGTCGGGCGTTCCGTAGAGGAGCTTGAGGCGATGTTCTCGAAACCCGATGATACGTACGAGCTTATAGTGAGGAAGGCGGGATCCGATTCGGCCAAGAAAGTTGAGGATTTGAACGTCAATGGAATTTACGTGATCGTGGAGCCGACGAGATTTTATCCGCTCGGCCCGGTTGCTTCGCAAATGCTCGGGTTCGTCGGCCCTTCGAGCGACGAGAAGAATGAGACCGGCCATTACGGACTCGAGGAGTTCTACGAAAACAAGGTGGCAGGCGAGGCCGGGAGCATCGTGGACGGAGAAATAAAAGAGCCGACCCCGGGAGAAGATCTTAGCCTCACAATAGACCCGAACATCCAGACGGAGGCGGAAAACGTTCTGAAGAAACTCGTCGACGACTACAAGGCCAAGGGCGGATCGGTAATAGTCGAGGATCCTTTGACCGGGAAGATCCTCGCTATGGGCAGTCTTCCCGGGTTCGACCCGAACAATTACGGTAACTATCCACTCCAGGATTTCATCAATCCGGCGACACAGCAGGTTTACGAACCAGGGTCCGTTTTTAAGGTGATCACGATGTCGGCCGGCATAGATTCCGGAAAGATAACTCCAGATACCGTTTATTTCGATAAAGGGACCGTAACCCTGAACGGAAGGACAATATCGAACTATGACCTCGCGACCAACGGCCCATACGGCAGGGCAACGATGACGAACGTACTAGAACACTCCATAAACACCGGCGCCGTTTTTGCCGAGCGCGAGATGGGGAGAGATATTTTTACGGATTACGTTAAGAAGTTCGGCTTCGGAGAGAAAACCGGGATCGATCTGCCGGCCGAGGTGAAGGGAGACCTAGGGAGGCTATCTCCGAAAGAGAAAGACATTGCTTTCGCCACCGCTTCATACGGACAAGGAGTGGCCGCGACCCCGCTCGAGGTGATCAATGCTTTTTCCGCAATAGCGAACGGCGGCAAGCTTATGAGGCCGCATCTCAACGCGAGCATGGAGCCGACCGTCGCGCGCAGGGTGATAGGGGAAGAAACGGCGAGGCGGGTTACGGAGATGATGGTCTCGGCCGTCGATAAGGCGAAAATAGCGAAGATCAACGGCTATTCTTTGGCCGGGAAAACGGGGACGGCCTTCGTTCCCGACTTCAAGAACGGCGGTTATACTGATAATGTGATAAACACGTATGTCGGTTTCGGTCCCACGACAGACCCTCGTTTCGTGATACTCCTGAAACTGAACGAACCCGAGGGCGCTCCGGTCGCAGGACTGTCGGTCGTTCCCGCATTCCGCGATCTGGCCCAATTTATCATCAACTATTACGGCATACAGCCGGACAGACTGGATAATAAAAATTAATTATGGGGAAAAAGGAAAAACACTCAGAAGCCTTCTTGGGCAGATATCGTGATTTTTGGTGGAATCCTGACTTCGTTGACTTAATGGCAAAACGTTGGAATTTACGGAGAGTTCTTTCTGTGGCCGATATTGGTTGCGGATTGGGTCATTGGTCCAGGTTGCTTTTTAGATATCTAAACCCGAAAGCCAAACTTGTAGGAATTGATTTGGAAAAAGACTACGTGGAGAAAGCAGCAATAAATTTCAAACATGATTATCCAAAGATAAAGAAAAAGCAGTATTCATTTATAACCGGAAACGCGACACTTATTCCATTGCCGTCAAACTCTTTCGATTTAGTGACTTGTCAAACACTACTCATACACCTGAAAGATCCAGAACGTGCCCTGAGGGAAATGATACGTGTTGCGAGGCCGGGAGGTTTGATTATTTGTTCAGAGCCCAACAATATTTTTGAAAGTCTAGAACTCAATTCTATAAATCATTCAAAACCGGTTGAGACCCTTACAAAAACATTTGAATATGCTATTAGATACGAGCGAGGTAAGATGAATTTGGGCGAGGGATACAACTCGTTCGGCGATCTTCTTCCTGGTATTTTCGCTAAAGTTGGCCTGAAAGATATAAAAGTCTATATTTCTGATAAGGCACAGCCACTTTTCCCTCCGTATAGAAGCAAGGAACAACAGATAATTCTGAAACAGATGGAAGAATGGAGAGAAAAAGGAACTGGAGAATGGAACAGGGAACTATACAAGAGGAGAATACTTGCTGGCGGGGGTTCTGATAAATTTTTCAACTCAATGTGGCGTATATTTGAAAGTGATTTTAAAAAATTTAAGGAAGCTATTAAACGCAAAGAATATTTTCAAACTGGTGGTATGTTCTTGTATCTTGTTTCCGGAGTCAAAAATAGAATTCTATGAAAAATATACTGCGTTGGGTTTTAAAACAACTCGCGCAACTTATCGTTTGGCGATATCGTCCGGGCATAATCGGGATCACGGGAAGCGTCGGGAAAACTTCGACAAAGCTCGCAATCATGACCGTGCTGCGGCGCGACAGGCGCGTGAGGGCTTCGGCCGACAACCTGAACAACGACCTGGGACTTCCGCTTACCGTGCTGGGCGATTGGAGCGAAGCCGAACTTAAGCTCGTAAGCCGCAGCCAGCCGCCGCACACGGCTCGGGCAAGGAAGCTCTTTTTCTGGATTAAGGTTCTTGCCGTTTCTGTCTGGCGCATAATCTTCGTCAGCCGAGAGACGTATCCGGAGATCCTCATATTGGAATATGGAGCGGATAGGCCGGGTGATTTAAGGTACCTCACAAGCATAGCGCGCCCGAACATCGGCGTAATCACGGCGGTGGGAGACGTGCCTGTTCACGTCGAGTTTTTCAGCGGGCCGGAAGGAGTTGCCCGAGAGAAAGCGAGAATAATAGAATACCTGCCGTCGGCCGGATTTGCCATATTAAATAAAGACGATGATTCGGTGATGAACCTTGCGGATAGGACCAGAGCCCATGTTATGACCTTCGGTTTCGACAAGGGAGCGGAAGTTAAAATCGGAAGAGTGGAGA